>JAEZFE010000336.1 GCA_023437865.1 Pseudomonadota bacterium
CCATCACCCACGACATGGCCTCGGCCCGCAAGATCGCCGACCGCATCGCCATGCTGTACAAGGGCCGCCTGATCTGGGTCGGCCCGGCCAAGGACATCGACCATTCGGGTAACGAATTCGTCGACCAGTTCATCCACGGGCGGGCCGAAGGCCCGATTAAGATGGAGCTGCGCGCCTAGCGCTTACGTCCGGCGATGACCAAGGCGATGCCACCCAGAACGGTGGCGGATGCCAGGATCAGCCGCAGGTCCACGGGCTCGCCCAGCATGGCCACGGCCATCCCGGCGGTGATCACCGGCACGCTCAACTGCACTGAGGCGCCGCGTACGGCGCTCAGCGCGGGCAAAACCGCATACCACAGCCCATAACCCAATCCCGACGTGACGGCCCCCGACAGCACGCCGTACACCATCCCCATGGAATCGAAGTTCAGATCGGCAACGAAAACGAGCGCAAGCCCGGCTGCCATGGGGACTGCGCGCAGGAAATTGCCGGCAGTCGCCACGGTCGGGTCGCCACCCTTGCGGCCCACCAGGGAATACCAGCCCCAGGCCACGCCGGACGATGCCATCAGCAGCGCCCCTGCAAGCGGTGGCGCGGAGACGCCCGGCGCCACCAGAACGACCAAGCCGGCCAGGGCGCAGACCAGGCCGCACCACTGCCCCCTGCCCAGCCGTTCCCCACGGACAAGGCCCGCCACGATCATGGTGGCCTGCACCGCTCCGAACAGCAGCAGGGCTCCGGTCCCCGCAGTCAGCGTGCTGTAGGCAAAGGAAAACGCCGCTGCGTAAGCCAGCAATGCCGCCGCACCGCGCCAACTCCCGCCCGAAGACGGCACCTTCCCCCGCAGCAGCACCAAAGCGCCGATGGCGATACTACCCGAGACGATACGGATCAGGGTGAAGCCAGCCGGGTCGATGCCGGTGGTGGTCAGCGCCAGCCGGCACAGAATCGAGTTGGCCGCGAAGGCCGCCATGGTCAGCGCGGTCAGCACCGCCACCACCCACGCCCTCTCTCCGGTCATTGTCATCTGGACCCTTCCCGTTGTGGCTGCTCGAAGCTACCTATCACCAGGTAGGCACAGGGGCGCGGCTTTGTCAAAGGCCCACATAGCCCCGGTCCGATCAGTCGCAGGTCAACAGATAGAGTTGGGCATTCACTGCTTCGTCGAACGAGGCAACGTGACCCTTCACCCGCGACACCAGCATGGCGCCCTCGACACTGGCGACGAACAGGCGCCCCAAGGCGCCGGGGTCGATACCCGCCGCAGGCCCGAAGGCAACGATCTGGGCCGCCACCCACTGGGCACACATGTCGAAGAAGCTGGCCAGCTCCTCGCGCGCGGCATCGGGCAGCCCAGCCATTTCAGCGCCCATCATGCCGCACAGGCAGAAGCGGTTACCGTGCTCCAGATGGTGGCGGAACAACGCGATAAAGGCGCGCATACGGCTGTGGAAATCCCCACCGCTGCCGATCGTGTCCAGGGCGGCAGCGGTTTCCTCGCGCTGCATCCGTACCAGGGCCAGCATCAGATCGTTCTTGGCGGGAAAATGATAATGGACGCTGGCCGATTTGATGCCGATCCGGGCCGCCACCTCGCGGAAACTGACGCCGGAAATGCCGTGCTCCTGGGCCATTTCCTTGGCCGTGGCCAAAATGCGCTGGCGTGTATTCTGATCCATGCCCAGCACAGTAGGCGACACCCTCCCGAGCGGCAAGCGGGCTGGGGAGGTCAGGTGGAACGGCCCAGCCAGATTGCCATCAGCGCCGAACGGCTGCCGACACCGAACTTGCGGTAGATGGACGCGACTGTGTCGTGGATGGTGTGCTGGCTGCGCTCCAGTCGCTCGGCAATCCGCTTTTCCGGCAGCCCCGTAAGGAACAGGTGCAGCACCTTGCGCTCGGCCGCCGTCAACGGCGCCGCCGCCACCAGCAGGCCATGCGACAGCAGGACCTGACGATGGAACCACTTGATGCCGCGCAGGACCTGCGCCATCCCGTCGCGGTCGGCCTCGGTGAAGCCTCCCCGCCCCGTCCGGCGGTGGAGCCCGAACCAGGATTCCGTATCCTCGTTGACGGGGAAGGCGCTCAGCATGGCGTCCTCCAGGCCTGCCCTTAAATAGTAAGTGCGGTAATAATCAGACTCGAACCAGTCCGGGCTGACCACATCGCACAGGCGGTTGGCGCGGAAGTGGCCCGCCCCTTCCAGGTGCTTGAGGGTCGCGACATCGGCGACCCCTTTGTCGAGCAGTTCCTTCTGTTCCTGCACCGCTGCGTCCAGCAGCGGCGTCGGATGCAGATTACGCAGGACGGCAGCCCGCCAGCCTCCGGTGGGGTCTTCCGGCCCCACCTCATCGGCCCGCACCACGCCGAGCCATATAGCGTTATCGGCACCGGTGCGCTCGCACAGCCTTTGCATCAGGTGCAACATGGCCTCGTCGCAGCGGGCGGCGTCAAAATCGGCCAGCTCGTCCCAAAGGTGATGAACGTCGTCCACGGTGCCCCCCTTTCGCGCGAGCATGCACCAGAAACCGTTCGGTTCAAACACTCGGCACCCCGGGCGGCACTGGAAATCGCTACGGCACTTGCCATCCGGGACGCTTTTGTCTCATACCATCGCGCATCATCCCTTCGAGGCATCTTCCGTGTCCAAATCCTCGTCCCGCTTCGTCTGCCAGGAATGTGGCGCCGTCACCGCGCGCTGGGCCGGCAAGTGCGAAGCCTGCGGCGCCTGGAACTCCATCACCGAGGAAGCCACGCGCGAATCCGCCCCCAAGGGCCTGGGCGGCAAGCCCGGCAAGCGCATCGAATTCGTCAGCCTGGAGGGCCATTCCAACCTGAACCTGCCGCGCCTGATGACCAAGATCGGCGAGCTGGACCGGGTGTGCGGCGGCGGGTTGGTACCCGGCTCGGCGCTGCTGGTCGGCGGCGATCCCGGCATCGGCAAGTCCACCCTGCTGACCCAGGCGACGGCCGCACTGTCGGCCCAGGCTCCGGTGGTCTATATCTCGGGCGAAGAGGCGGTGGACCAGGTGCGGCTGCGCGCCCAGCGCTTGGGCCTATCCAAGGCGCCGGTACAGCTGGCCTCGGCCACAAATCTGCGCGACATCATCTCGACGCTGGACGGCAATGACGCGCCCAAGGTGGTGGTCATCGACTCCATCCAGACCATGTTCGCCGACAATGTGGAATCGGCGCCCGGTACCGTCAGCCAGGTGCGCACCTGCGCCCACGAGCTGATCCGGCTGGCCAAGCGGCGCGGCTTCGTGCTGTTCCTGGTCGGCCACGTCACCAAGGAAGGCACCATCGCCGGCCCCCGCGTGCTCGAGCACATGGTCGACACCGTGCTGTATTTCGAGGGCGAGCGCGGCCACCAGTTCCGTATCCTGCGCGCGGTCAAGAACCGCTTCGGCGCCACCGACGAGATCGGCGTGTTCGAGATGACCGATGGCGGCCTGACCGAAGTGCTGAACCCATCGGCCCTGTTCCTGGCCGAACGGCGCGGCAACGTTTCGGGCTCGTGCGTTTATGCCGGGATCGAGGGCACGCGCCCCATGCTGGTGGAAATCCAGGCGCTGGTGGCCCCCAGCACGCTGTCATCGCCCCGCCGCGCTGTAGTGGGATGGGATTCCGCGCGTCTGTCCATGGTGCTTGCGGTGCTGGATGCGCGATGCGGACTTGCGTTGTCGGGCAATGACGTTTATTTGAACGTCGCTGGCGGCTTGAGGATCACCGAGCCCGCTGCCGATCTCGCGGTCGCGGCCGCGCTCGTGTCCTCCGCCACCGATGTGCCCGTCCCCGCCGACATGGTGGTGTTCGGTGAAATCGGTCTCTCCGGCGAGGTGCGTGCGGTCGCGCAGGGCGACGCCCGCCTCAAGGAGGCGGCGAAGCTAGGGTTCGCGCAGGGCATGGTGCCGGCGAGCCCCCGCAAGGGAAAACAAGGACCGGGTGGTCCTTTGTCCATACGCCCCATCGGGCATTTGCAGGATTTGCTGGGGCTGTTCCGCCCCGGCCAATGACGACCGAAGCCTAGGAAGAGCCGCTCCCGACATGGGCACCTTTACCGCCGTGGACATCATCGTCGCCATTGTGATGCTCGGCTTGGCGGCCTTTTCCTTCTTCCGCGGCTTTGTCCACCAGATCCTGGCCATCGGCGCCTGGGTCGGTTCGGTCATGGCCACCATCCACGGATTCGCGCTGGCGCGGCCGTTCTTCCGCAGCCATATCGATTCGGCGCTGGGCGCCGACGTGGCCACTGCGGTGGCGCTGTTCCTGGTTTCGCTGCTGGTGCTGTCCATCGTCACCAAGGCAGTGTCCGATCGCGTGCGCCGTTCGGCTCTCAACAGCGTTGATTCGTCCCTGGGCTTTGTGTTCGGATTGGCCATGGGCGCGGTGCTGATGAGCCTGGCCTATCTGGGCGTGACCATGCTGACCGGCCCCGAGCAGCCCGACTGGCTGACCCAGGCCAAGACCCGGCCCTGGCTGGAGCGCGGCGCGAATATGCTGCGCGGCATGGCGCCCGAGGGCTTCGGCGTCGCCGAGGGCAAGACCAGGCAGGTCAAGGGCGAGGCCCAGACCCTCATTGAAGCGGAGCAGCAATTCCGCCAGTTCGTCGCGCCGCAACCCAGCGCGGCCCATGACGACAAGCCATCTCCGGCCAAGCCGGGCGAGACCACCAATGCGGCACCCCAGCCGGTCAAGCCGGCCAAGGGGTACGACAAGGAAAGCCGGGGCCAGCTGGACCGGCTTTTCCAAACCAACCAGTGATGCGAGCGGCGGTTCAAATGTTCACCACCAATCCCTTCGACGACGATCATCTGCGCGAGGAATGCGGCGTCTTCGGCGTGCACGGCCACCCGGAGGCGGCGGCGCTGACAGCGCTGGGTCTGCACGCGCTGCAGCACCGCGGCCAGGAGGCGGCGGGCATCGTCTCGTTCGACGGCGAACACTTCCATAACCACCGCGACCTGGGCCATGTCGAGGATTGCTTCGGCAACGAGGCGATCATCCGCAAGCTCAAGGGCAACCGCTCGGTCGGCCATGTGCGCTATTCCACCACCGGCGAGACCCTGCTGCGCAACGTGCAGCCGCTGTTCGCCGAGATGGAGTTCGGCGGCCTGGCCCTGGCCCATAACGGCAACCTGACCAACGCCGCCGGCCTACGCCGCCAGCTTGTCAAGCGCGGCTGCCTGTTCCAGTCGACCACCGACACCGAAGTCATCATTCACCTGATCGCCATCAGCCTGTACTCGACCGTCGAGGACCGGCTGATCGATGCCCTGCGTCAGATCGAGGGTGCCTACTCGCTGGTCTGCCTGACCAAGGAAAGCATCATCGGCGTGCGCGACCCGCTGGGCATCCGCCCGCTGGTCATCGGCAAGCTCGACGGCGCCTACATCCTGGCGTCGGAGACCTGCGCGCTCGACATCATCGGTGCCGAGTTCGTGCGCGACGTCGAGGCCGGCGAAATCGTCGTGCTGACCAATGACGGCATTCGCTCGATGAAGCCGTTCGGCAACAACCGCCGCCGCTTCTGCATCTTCGAGTACATCTACTTCGCCCGCCCCGATTCGATCATGGAAGGCACCAGCGTCTACGAGGCCCGCAAGCGCATCGGCGCCCAGCTGGCGCGCGAGAGCAGCGTGCCTGCCGACGTGATCGTCCCGGTGCCCGATTCGGGCGTGCCGGCCGCGCTGGGCTATGCCACCGAAGCCGGCATCCCGTTCGAGCTGGGTATCATCCGCAACCACTATGTGGGCCGCACCTTCATCCAGCCGACCGACCGTTCGCGCCATGCCGGCGTCAAGATGAAGCACAACCCCAACCGCGCCAGCATCGAAGGCAAGCGCGTGGTGCTGGTGGACGATTCGATCGTGCGCGGCACCACCAGCCGCAAGATCGTCGAGCTGGTGCGCCAGGCGGGCGCCACCGAGGTGCACATGCGCATCTCGTCGCCGCCCACCACCTTCCCCTGCTATTTCGGCATCGACACCCCCGAGCGCGACAAGCTGCTGGCCGCCCGCTATGACCTGGACGGCATGGCCAAGCTGATCGGCGTCGACTCGCTGGCCTTCATCTCGATCGACGGTCTGTACAAGGCGGTTGGCGAACAGGGCCGCGACCCGGCGGCGCCGCAATTCTGCGACGCCTGCTTCACCGGCGAGTACCCGGTGGCGCCGACCGATTACATCTCGGCCAATACCGAGGTGCGCCAGCAGGCCCTGCAGATCGAGGGGGCCGACTGATGGGCCGTCTTTCCGGACGGGTGGCTCTGGTCACCGGCGCCTCGCGCGGCATCGGCCGCGCCGTCGCCAAGCGCTTCGCCGCCGAAGGCGCCGAGGTCATCTGCGGCGCCCGCACCCAGGGCGGCCTGGAAGAACTGGACGACGAGATCACCTCGGCCGCCGCTGCAAGCGGCAAAGGTCAAGATGCCGCCTCCGGCGGCTGGGGCAAGGCGGTGCTGTGCCCGCTGAACCTGCGCGAGTTCGACAAGATCGACCAGGTGGCCGCAGCCATCTTCCAGCGCTTCGGCAAGCTCGACATTCTGGTGGGCAATGCCGGCGATATCGGCGGCGGTCTGGCTCCTATCGGCCATATCGACCAGAGGCACTTCCAGGAAGCCTTCGACACCAACGTCACCGCCAATTACCGCCTGATCCGCGCCTTCGAGCCCCTGCTCAAGGCATCGGATGCCGGACGGGCCATGTTCGTCACCTCGGGCGTGACCGAGGGCGTGTTCCCGTTTTGGGGCGTGTACGCGGCGACCAAGGCGGCGCTGGAAACCGTTGTGGTCACCTGGGCCGCCGAGATGGCCAACATCAGCAAACTGAAGATCAATCTGATCGATCCCGGCGTGGTGGCAACGCGGATGCGCGCCATCGCCTTCCCCGGCGAAGACCAGAGCAAGCTCGCCCAGCCCGAGGACATCACCGAGACCTTCGTCGCCTTGGCCGAAGCCAATTGCGCCCGGCATGGCGAAAAGGTTTTCATCCGCTAATCTTGAAACTACACGATCGGCCCGATTGACCCGCCCGGTGGCGTGCCGCATGCTGTCTTTGGGGGAAGCAACGCCGGGCGTGGGTGGTCCGGTGTTTCGCGTCAACGCCCAGAAAGGGCCGGCGAGGGCGGATGAGTAACGATCCTCAAGTTAACAAGACCTTCGAAGCCAAGGTCGCCAATCTGATCGCGGCCACCAAGCATCTTGATATCGCGCAGATCCTGCTGCTGCGCCGCCTGACCATGGCCGACCCCGAAAGCCGCCGCTGGGCCAGCGAGCGTCAGTTGGTCGTCGTGTTCTCGGTGATCGTCGCCAAGGCCATCGAGCGCATCGGCCTCGACCGCCTGCGCGAAGCCCGCGACAAGAACTTCCTGCCCATGCTGCCGCCGGCCGACGAGGCTGGCCGTGCCGAGGATCTGGCCGTGCTGACCGAGGTGGCGGCCAAGATGCTGGGCAACCCTGCCGCCGCCATGAGCGAGCACGAGGCCGCGCTGGCGAAGCTGCTGGCCATCGGCCCGGCACAGGCGCGCGAGCGCACCATCCGTGCGGCGTCGCAGATCAAGGAACCGCCGCCGCTGTTCGCCGCTCAGTTGGGCCCCGAATCCGAGCGCCCGGTCCTGCCGGCCCAGATGCGCGGCCTGACCGATGTGGACGTCGAGGATGGTGACAAGCCGTTCACCGACTTCAACACCCTGTTCGACGACACTCTGTGCGCGTTTTCGCGCAAGATGCTGGCGCTGTTCCAGGTCCGCCAGACCGACCGCCCCGACCGCCTGCCCTTCCTGCTGGCGCCGCAATTCGGCGCCTGTTACGAGGACGTGCTGCGCAAGGTGGTGCTGCCCGGCATGCGCAACTCGCGCCATATCCAGCAACTGGGCATGAACTACAATTGGGCCGAGGTCGGCGGCGCCAAGCTGATCGACATCATCCATTCGGGCGAGGTTAACAACCCGATCCTGCATAATTGGGACATCCGCTGGGCCGCTTTCCGCCTGGGTAAGGGTAAGAAGGCCAAGCCCGAGGACAATCCCTGGCCGCTGTTTCGCGAGGACGCGACCCGCAGCAACTATATCCCCCCCAGCGAAGACGACATCACCGTCTTGCAGGACCTGATCCGCTACGACCTGGAATCCTTCGCCAAGGCTTGGCGCGAGATCTCCCAGCTTTATGAGCAGGAATTCACCCCCAATGCCCGCCAGGAGCAGGCGCGAGAGGGCGCGCTGCGCGACGGCATCATGAAATGGGCCAGCAAGCTGCCTGACCATGTGATGGAACTTTTTGCCGTGAAGGCCTATTTCGTGTTTCCGCGCGTCGATGGCCTGTTCATGCGGCGCCTGATCACCAATTTCGGCCGGTCCGATAGCGAACGCCGGCGCAACGCTCCCTTCCTCTATAC
>JAEZFE010000337.1 GCA_023437865.1 Pseudomonadota bacterium
GCATCACCATTCTGGTGAATTGCCATGGTATTGTTTCCCCACGGGCAGGTGATCCGGAAGTCGGTGTTGTGTTTGATGGTAGGGCTGCGCACGGTGCCGGTGGCGGTCCATTCCAGCATGGGGCGCACCTTCACCTCGGCGCCCCGCTGATGCCAGTAGTCACGATAGGCTTCTACCTCGTGGGCGTTTTCCTTCATTACCGAGAACTGGGCCGTAATGGAGGGATAGGTCTGGCCGCTTTCTTTGCGCTTGCGGCACAACTCTTCCACTGCCGGATAGACGGCGTCCCACTTGGCCTTGTAGCGGATGCTTTCGAAGGTTTCCTTGGACAATCCATCCAGGCTGAGGATGAACCGGCGCAGGGGCGACTTCAGCACCTTGTCGATATTGCCGTCGCGGCCCAGCAGGGTGCCGTTGGAATTGAGCACCAGGTTCTTGCAGCCGACACTAGCGGCGTAGTCCAAGCGGTCCCACAGTTCGTCGCCCAGGATCAGCGCCTCGCCGTAGAAAGTTGGCCAGACCTCGCATTCGGGAGCTTCGCGACCGATCTCCTCGACGATCTTGTTCCAGACGTCGCGCTCCATGTGCTCCTGGACGCGCATCATCTCCTTATGCGAGCAGTGGGAGCACTTGATGTTGCAGAACGAGGTGTTCTCGACGACCAACTGGGGCGGGAACGGGGTTTCGACCAGGCGCGACTCGATTTCTCGGAGCTTTGCACGGCGGCTCTCATCCTCGAGATGCGGGGTCAGCTTAGCGAACTGGGACACAGGGGAACCTCATTTGGCAGGGGGCCGTCAGGCGGGCAAATCCTGGAGAAGCAGATGGCAGAAAGCAATATTAACCTGCCACGGGGGGCACCACGCGCCAGTCATCGGCGAGGAGCCCAAATAGCAGAACATCATGATATTGGCCGTCGACGTAGACGTGGCTGCGGAAGCAGCCTTCTGGAACGAAACCGTTCTTGACGAAAAAGCCCTGGCCCCGGGTATTAAAGCCGGCTACCCGCACCCACACACGGTTCAGGTTGAAAACGTCGAAGGCCTGGGCGAGCAAGAGCTGGAGAGCATGGCTGCCCAGGCCGGCATGTCGGCGCCCCTCGGCGGCAATACAGATACCCAGTTCCGCGTGGCGGTCGATCAACTCCATTCCCACCAACTGGACGAAACCAACCAGTTCGCCATCGGCTGCACTCTCCACGGCATACACGCAACGACAATTGCCGTTATCGGTCACGATCTTGCGGACCCAGTCCTGTTCCTTCTCGGCGGTGACAGGGAAGCGATAACCCAGCAGCAGGTTGCGCAGCTCGGGATCAGACCGCCATGGCAGGGTTCGCTGCCAGTCGTCCAGGGCGAATGGCCGCAGCCGCGCGGGGCCTGCAAGGGGGCCGGGCATTTTCAAACTCCTTCCTGGTACTTGTTCCACCACGTTTGAAGCATCATCAGGTTCCAGATGCGGTTGCCGTGGTTGGCGGTACCGGCGTAGTGAGCGTCCAGCATAGTGCGGACCGCATGGGGCTCGATCAGGCCGTGGCGGGCTAGGCTGTCGGCCGAGAGCAGGCTTTCGATCTCGGGGCGCAGGCGGGCCAGGATCCATTCATTGATGGGCATGATGAAGCCCTCCTTCGGCCGGTCCAGCAGGTCCTGGGGCAGCAGGTCGCGCACCGCCTCCTTCAGGATGTGCTTGACCCGGCCGCCCTTGATCTTCATAGCGCCGGGAATGGTGGCGGCAAATTCGATCAGCCGGTGGTCCAGGAACGGCGGCCGCACCTCGACCGAATGGGCCATGGACAGGCGGTCGACGAAGGGCAGGACCTGATCGGGCAGCAGGGATTCGAAATCCACGAACAGGGCGCGGTTGAGAGGATCGACGGTGCCGGCGGCGCCATAGAGCGCCCGCACCAGATCCTCTGTGCGATGGCCTGCCACTGCGTCGCGCATGGCGGCGGTGTAAAGCGGCTGCTTGACGGCGTCGTCGGCAATGTACTGCGCCATGCGCCGCGCCGCTTCGTCGCCGCGCAGCAGTAGACGGGCAAGGTTCTGCGGGTCCTGGCCTTGCAACTGGGCCAGCTGCTCCGCATCCAAATCGTTCAGTTGGCCCATGCGGGCGGCGGCGGCCAGGGGCTGGGCCAGGCGATGGGGGGCATAGCTGCCGAACAGCTCGTCGGCCCCGTCGCCGGACAGGGCGACCTTGACGTGGCGGGCGATGGCCTGGGTGACGAAGAAGGTGGAGACCACGCCCGAGAACGGCTCATCGAAAGCGGTGGCGATGTCGTCAATATACTGGGGCACGTCGGCGTAGGTGACCACGTGCTCGTGGTGGTCGGTGCCGTAGAGCCGCGAGACCTCGCGGGCGAAGCGGCGGTCGGCGTCCTTGTTGTCGAAGCCGTCCTCGTAGACCAGGGTGAAGGTCTTGACGTTGTTCGCCCCGGCGCGCGTCATCAACGCCACCACGCTGGACGAATCGACGCCACCCGACAGATAGGCGCCCACCGGCACGTCCGAGCGCATCTGCAGCCGCACGCTGTCGTCCAGCAGAGCGCGGATGCCGGCGGCGGCCTCTTCCTCGGTCAGGCTGGGGTTTTCGCGGAAGGGGATGCGCCACCAGCGCTCGACCATGGCGCGGCCATCTTCCCACACCAGCCGCTCGCCGGGACGCAGCTGGCGGATGGCCTGAAAGGCGCTCAGCGGCGCGGGCACGTTCTTCAGGCTGAGGTAATGATGCAAGGCCTGCAGGTCGGGCGCGCGCGATACCTCGGGATGGGCTAGAAGGGCCTTGGGCTCGGAGCCGAAAACCAGGCCGCCCCCAGCCTCGGCGAAATAGAGCGGCTTGATGCCGGCGCGGTCACGGGCCAGCACCAGGCGCTTGCGATCCAGGTCCCACAGGGCGATGGCGAACATGCCGTTCAGATCGTCGAGGAAGCCCAGGCCCTTTTCTTCGTACAAATGGACGATCACTTCGGTGTCGGAATGATCGGTGCGGAAGGCGTGGCCGCGGGCGCGCAGCGCTTCGCGCAGTTCGACGTGGTTGTAGATCTCGCCATTGAAGACGACGGCGATGCGGCCGGTCTCGTTAAACACCGGCTGGTGGCCGGTGGTGACGTCGATGATGGCTAGACGGCGCATGCCCAGGCCGATCCCCTCGCCCATCCAGACGCCGGCTTCATCTGGGCCGCGATGGAACAGGGTTGCCACCATCCGGTCGAGCACCCGTTCGCCCGCGCCGCCGACAAAGCCGCAAATGCCACACATGCGCCAAAACTCCCACAGCGTCGGCGCAAGACCTACTATCAGGCAAGTTTGCGATCAAGCACGAACCGAGCGGTTTTAACTCCCCCTGCCTTAAACGGACATGGCGAACGTCCTTGACTAGCCGGGCATCGGTAAAGTACGCCTCCATCAGGGTCAAGGTGTCGGACAACGGGCCTCCACGCCCTGGATAGGCCATCTCGTGGCCAAAACGGCTCGAGGTTCAGACCGCTCATAGGGGCGTTTTACGATGGCTGACGAACTCCTCATGGAAAAATTCAAGACCGGCGTGTCTCTGCTATGCTGGGGCTACAATGAAGAGCTCCTGATCGAGGACTTCCTTCAACGCGCCCTCGCATTCATGGATGAGATCGCCGAGGATTACGAGGTCGTCTTCGTCAATGACGGCAGCACCGACCGGACCGGCGCCATCGCCGATGATCTCGCCAAACGAAATCCGCACCTGCGCGTGGTGCATCACGAGGTCAACAAGAATGTCGGCTTTGCCTGCCGCACCGCCGTGGCCAGCGCCCGCAAGGAAATCCTGTTCTGGCAGACCGTGGACTGGTCCTATGACCTGACCAACGCCAGGATTTTTCTGAAATTGATGGGGTATTACGATGTGGTGCAGGGTATCCGCCCGGTGCCAATTCGCTTGGTCAGCTACATCCCCGTTCTGCGTTCCATATATCGGGTCAAGAGCCGCTCGGACAATCTGCAGAAAGCCATCATTTCCCTGAGCAATTATTATCTGCTGCGGATCCTGTTCGGGGTGAATTTCCACGATTTCCAGAACGTCACGTTCTATCGCACTGCCTTTGTGCAGGGTCTGGAAATGACAGGCACTACATCCTTCGTTAATCCCGAGTTTCTAATCCGAGCCTATGGGCGCGGCGCGCGCTTCATCGAGGTGCCGATCCCCTTCATTAAGCGGACCCTGGGCGAGGCCAAGGGTACCAAGCTGAAAACGGTGATCCGTTCAGTCAAGGACACCCTGAAGAACTGGCTCCGCTGGGGCGTCGTTTGGCGTCTGCAAGGCAAGCTGAGCCCCGAAGCCGGGCGCATCCAGCGCGTCGCCGCACCCTTCGCCCTGGACATGGACGTGCTGCGGCTGTGCCTGCCCCTGTTCAACGAGTTCCGCCACAAGGCCGAGGACGGGTCGGGTCAGCCGCCGCGCAAGGCGCAAGCCCCCAGCCAAGTCGCCACGCCCCGCGCCCAATGACGACCCTCGTCGTCCTGCAGCCCGGGTACCTGCCCTGGTTGGGCTTCTTCGACCAGATGCGGCGCTCGGACGTGTTCGTCTATTACGACGACGTACAGTTCGACAAGCACGGCTGGCGCAACCGCAACCGGGTCAAGTCGGCCAAGGGGCCGGTGTGGCTGTCGGTGCCGGTGCTGCATTCCGGCGCCGGCCCCCTGCGCATCGACGAAGTGGCGATCGACGGTCGGCAAAATTGGGCACGCAAGCATGTGGAGACGGTGCGCCAGCTCTATGCCCGCGCCCCCCATGTCAAACGCTATCTGCCCGAGCTTGAGGACTTGCTGTTGGGGCGCACCTGGGAGAAATTGGTCGACCTCGATCTGGCCGCGGCGGCGCTGATGTGCGGCTGGTTGGGGTTGGAGCGGCGCATTGTCCGTTCGTCCGAACTGGCGATCGACGGCGGCAAGAGCGAGCGCCTGCTCAATTTGTGCCGCCATTTCGGCGCGGATCGCTACCTGTCAGGCAATGCCGCCCAGGACTATCTGGACGTGGACCTGTTCCAGGCCGCCGGCGTGGCGGTGGAATGGCAGGACTACACGGCCCCCGTCTACCCGCAGCAGCACGGCGAATTCGTGCCCTATCTGTCGGTGCTGGATCTGATCCTAAATGTGGGGCCGGGCAGCCTGGACGTCATCGCCTGGGGGGCGCCTTCCCGGTAGGAGGGCCCAACTCAGCTCATCGCCTTGGCGAGGCTTTCGCACACGTAATCCACTGCCTGAGGATCCATGGTCGGATAGAAGGGCAGCGAGACGGTACGATCGCCAATATATTCCGAATTGGGGAAGTCGCCCCGGCGATGGTCCAGGGTATCCTGGAAATAGCGCGTCAGGTGGATGGCGCGGTAATTGACCACCGACTCCACACCCTGTTCCTTGAGTTTGGCGATGATTGCGTCGCGATCCTCGACCCAGACTGGGTAGAGGTGTCTAGCATGAACCACATTAGGGCGCAACGTCGGCACCGTCACGCCGGGGATGCTGGCGAGCAGGCGGTCATAGCGGGCGGCAAGCATGTGGCGGCTCTCCAGCTTGGCCGCCAAGCGGTCCAACTGGGGCATCAAGATGGCAGCCTCGATGTTGCTCATGTTGTATTTCCAGCCGAACCGGACCATGTCCCAGTGCTGGTAACCCTCACGGTGACGGTCCACCGCAGTCTTGTCCATGCCGTGCAGACGCAGCAGCTTCAACGAAGACAGCAGGTCCGGATCGTTGAAGGCGATGGCGCCGCCCTCGCCGCAGGACAGGTTCTTGGTGGCGAAGAAACTAAAGCAGGCGCCGTCTGACAATTGCCCTGGCCGCACGCCGTCACGCTCGCCTTCGACGCAATGGGCGCAGTCCTCGACTATCCTCAGTTCGTGCGCATCAGCGACGGCGCGCAGAGCCCGCATGTCGCACATCTGCCCATACAGATGCACGGGCAGGATGGCGCGGGTGCGCGGGGTGATGGCCGCCTTAACCTTGGCGACATCCAGATTGCCGGTGTCGCGCTCGCAATCCACCAGCACGGGAGTGGCGCCCGCCTGGATGATGGCGGTAGCGGTGGCGATGAATGTCATGGATGTGGTGATGACCTCGTCACCCGGACCAATCCCCAGGGCGGTCAGGAGAATCTGCATAGCGCCGGTGCAGCTGGTCACCGCGAGCGAGTGGCGGGTCCCCAGCATGCGGGCAAAGCGGCGTTCGAATTCCTCCACCACGTGACCGGTGGTCAGGATGGGCTGGGCGAAGACGGCTGCCACTTCTTCGAGCTCCGGCTGGCCCAGATCGTGGCGGTAAAACGGAACGTGCTGCATGGAGGAAGACGCCTCGCAGGAGGAACTGGGGAATGGGCGCTGCATGATGGGAGTGATCAGCCGCATGGGTCAAGATGTGTGGAACTCACCACAGGCTCGGACGGTTGAAGGTGAAGGACACGTGCCGCGCCCCAGCCGGCACCTCCACCGCCATGTGGACGGCGTTCGCCGGGACCGGGTTGGTCGGCAAGCCGTCGATGCGGCACGTCCAGAACGGGGTATGCGCCTGGTTAAAGAGTAGGAGGCCGCCCTCGGGAGCATCGACCTCCACATCCACGCCCAGCGGGGTTTCGTGCCATTCCACCACCCGTGCGACCGGGCTGGGCGCGTCACCCGAGCCGTCGGCCTCGCTCAAGACGGCAGCACGCTGTGGCCCCCATTGGCGCAGAAGCGGATAATACTCCGCATCCCGGGGCGACAGCGCGGTCACCACCCGGCGGCTGGCGAAATACAGCCGGGGCAGCGGCTCGGGCAGGCGATAGACGAAAACCGGCGGTGGTGCGAACAGGGCCCCGACATAGGTGCGCACCTTTTGCGCGATTGGCGCATCGCGGCGTCCCACCACCTCTTCGGCAGGCCCACTTACCTGCTGCACACCCGCCCCCTGCAGCGGGCGGTAGCTGACGATGTACCCGACATTAGCCATTTGTAATAGCCGTGCATCCGCGAACGAATCGACCTCATAGGGGGCGCAGCACTGCCAATCCATGTCCCACTTGCCCAGGCTGGCGCGCCCCAACAGGGCCTCTCGGTCGGGGTTCCCCAAGCCGTGCCGCCAGAATAGCGAGCGCCCATTGGCCTCAAGACCGCCATAACCGTCAAAGGTGTGCAGCCCGTATGCCAGAGCGGTCTGACTGAACAGGCGGTAAGGAACGGTGACCACTCGGATCCGCCCGGTTTCCCACGGACGCTCGGCCAAGTTCGGAATGGCAGCCACGCTGGTCGCGCCGCCCAGGCCAATCCCGTAAAACAGAACCTTGAAGGTGGATTGACCCAGTTGCCCGATGGCGATGGCCCACAGCAGGGCTAGAGGAAAGACCGTAGCGGGGATGCGCCAAATAACGTGATCCTTTAGTCGGTCGCGCAGGACCGCCGCTGCCTGGGCAGCTGCCAGAATGGCGACCACCGCGAAGGCCGGGTTGAGGTAGGCGTAGTTCAGTCCCCCCAGCAAGGGCAGGCCTAGGGCTGCCCACGGGACGATGTTGCCCAGCGGGCCAGCTAGCGCGGTGAGTGCCAAGACCCCCAAAATGCGCCAATTTTTTATCGAAGGTGAACTCAGCAAGCCCACCACGGCTAAGGCCGCGAGGGCCACGACCTCTGTCGAATGCAGACCCAGTGTTTCCATGAAGCCCGCCCTGGAGAACAAGCGGGCCAGCTCGACGCGCGGCGACACGGCTGAAAATTTCAACAGGGCATAAAGAGACGGCGCGTGCACCGCAGCCACGATCGCCAGCGTCAGCCCGATGCTCCAGATCAAGCGCCAGCCGAAGGCTCCCAAAAGGAGCGCCAGAGCCACGCACAGGAAGACGAAGAGGTGCAGGCTGTTGTGCACATAGGCGCCAAAAGCATAAAGCGCCGCCGCGGCAGCGACGGCCAGGGCGTGGCGCCTCCATGTGCCCTGCGTGTTCGTCAGCACTGCCGCCAGGCCGGGCAAGCCGGCATAGCTGAGGAACTGCAGGGTCGAGACCTCGAAAAATAGGATGTGTGAGAAGGTCACCAGCGCGCCCGCCGCCACGGCCAGCGCCCGTTGGCCGGGTACGAGCCTCAGCGCCAAAACATAGACACCCGCCCACGCAACGCCCCAAACCGTTACTTTTAAGAGCGCCAGCGCGACCCAGATAGGCAAGTGCTTGAGCGCCCACAAATGGATAAGGAAAGGGGGCTGCGCCCATTGCGACACCGGATCGCTACCGCCTTGCAGCGAGTGGGCGAAGTTCGGCCAAGACCAGTGCTTGGCCAAGAACACTGCTGTCGGAACGCCTTGATACATTTCGTCGCGAAGATTGCCCAGCAGCGAATACGGCCCGAGGACCCAATAAACCGCTGTCACTGCTAAACCCCAGGTAAGCGCGGCCTGCCCCGGGGGCAGGTGAAACCGACGCTGCCCCATTGGTATCGCCAACAGCGCTAAGAGGCCAACCAATAGGCCAAGGAATTGGGAGGCGTATTCGAGGTTTACAGCCATTGCGCTCGCTTCCAGACCAACGACTCCTCCATTAACAAATTGCTTTCTCCCCGAAGTGAGTTGACCATCTCGTCGCCAGACTTCCCGCGCAAATAAACGCCGACGGCCGGGAACTGGATTCCCCCTAGTCGCGTCGCCGCCGGCGAGCATTAACCAGTAACGACGAAAAAATCGCTTCGACCTCAGTTTGCGGCATCTTCAATCCCGCCAAATATAACATGATTGGATAGAACGGTCATCTGAGCAATCCCACCAAAGCCGCCGAAGCTTCGCCGGCAGCGGGGCGCTACATCCGCCGAACCTCATCGCCACCCGCTGGAAAAGGCGCTGAAGACGACCGGCGCCGGCTCGGGCGTGCGCGTGAGCGGCTGCTTCACTGTCGAACAGATGTTCGCCGACTACGTCAGCCAAAGCGCCGCGTCCAAGAGGACGTTCACGTCCAACATCAAGCGCTATGTGGCAGAACTGCTGGACTTCTTTGGTCGCCAGACTGCCGCCATGTCCATCACCAGCGACACCATCGAAGCCTTCATCACCCATTCCCGCGCCCAGCTGCGCGGGGTCTATGCCGGCGGCCCGAAGATGGGCGGCGCCTATAAAGTGAAGGACAACGCCAAGCCTAGGTCGGACAGCACCACGAACCGCTATCTGGCCTGCCTGCGCGCCGCGATAAACTGGGCGGCCAAGCGCGGAAAGATGCCGCCGCTGCATGTACGCCACCTGGAAGAGCCCGCAGAACTCCCCACGCCCATCAGCCCGGCGCTGGTCATGGCGATCTGGGCAAAGGCCCCGGCGCATCTGCGGCTGGCCATCACCATTGCCGTCCACACCGGCATGCGCCTAGGGAATGACATAGCAGCAGAGGGGCTGGTTTCAAACACGCCAGCCACCGCTCTCCCTTCTCAGCCAATCTGGCGATAGGGCACCAGCCACATAGTGCGCGCCTTTTTAAGTTGCAATTGCGAGTCACTCGCATTAACGTCCGGATAGGTATTGCAGATGCCTGTTTAACCGAGCCTTCGCCAGCCAGGGCGCCACGCCCAAGCCAGCCTGAGACGATACAACGTATTGGAGTTGGTCATGCGTGAGCGTGCGCTGGCGACGTTCGTCGCCGCCCTTGTTTCCGGAACAGCCGGGGCCGAGACGGTCGTGGATCTGAATCCTATCACTGTCACCGCCACCCGCAGCGAACATTCCGAGGCTGATGCCCCCGCCTCGGTGACCGTGATCACCGCCGAAGAGATCCGCGCCAAGGGCGCCAGCGATATCCTGGAGGCGGTGCGTGGCACCCCGGGCATCACCCTGACCGGCAGGCAGGTTGGCGGCCGCAAGAACATTTCCATTCGCGGTGCCGACGACCGCCACACCCTGATGCTGATCGACGGCCGCCGCATTTCCTCGACCGACGACAATATCGGCCACTCCGATTACCAGTATGGCTGGGTCCCCATGGACCAGATCGAGCGCATCGAAGTGGTGCGCGGTCCCATGTCGGCGCTGTACGGCTCGGAGGCGGTCGGCGGCGTGGTCAACGTCATCACCAAGAAGGCCGGCAAGGAATGGCATGGCGGCGCCACCGTCCGCGGCGACCTGACCGCAGGGGATGGCGGCGACGGCCAGCAGGTCTCGACCTCGATCCGCGGCCCGTTGGGGGGCGGCCTCAGCCTTGCCGTCACGGCGGAGAACCTGCGCCAGAGCGCCGTACCGCTGGCCGAAAATCCCAAGCTCAGCGAGATCGAAGGGCGCGAGCGCACCGGCGGCAGCATCGACCTCAGCTACAAGCCGGTCGATGAGCACGAGGTCTACGTCAGCCTGTTGCGGACCCGCGAACTCCGCTGGCGCGGCAACCAGTCAACGTCCGGCGCGCGACCCTATTACCGCGACGAATACGACATCGATCGCAGCCAGAAGGTCGTGGGCTATCGCGGCGAATGGGCGCAGTTCAGGCCTGAAATCCGCTTCACCCGCGACGAGTTCGACGTCACCAGCGCCCGCGATCAAAACGTCGCGCCGACCCGGCCGCAATACCTGCGTGACAATGTGGCGGATGGCAGCCTGTCTTTCCCGGTGGGCGACCGCAACAACATCATCCTCGGCGGCGAGTATCGCACCGAGATCATGAAGAATGCCGGCCTGCGCAGCGGCAAGGATGACGCCATTCATCATGGGGCGTTCATTCAGGACGAGATCCGCGTCCTGGACGATGTGTCACTGACGCTGGGCGTGCGCCGGGACCATCATGAGATGTTCGGCACTGAGTACAGCCCGCGCGCCTACATGGTGTGGAAGGCGACACCGGCATTGACGCTGAAGGGTGGCTATGGCGAGGCCTTCCGGGCACCGACGCTGAAGCAGATCTCGCCCAACTATGTCGGTTCCGAGGGCCCGCATACCTTCCAGGGCAATGCCAACGTGAAGCCCGAGACCAGCCGGTCGTTCGAAATCGGCGCCGATTGGCGCGAAGGCGGCAGCGCCTTGACCGCCACCATCTATCGCAATGACGTCGACAATCTGATCGACACCCGCCTGGTCGCCATCAACGGCGTGCGCAGGACGTACATCTACGACAACATCTCGCAGGCGCGCATCGACGGCGTCGAGCTGTCCGGCCGCCAAGCCCTGGGCGCCGGCTTCAGCGCCGCCGCCAGCGCCAACGTCATGGAGGCGACCAACCGGGAGACCGGCCATTCCCTGGAGGGCCGCCCGCAGGTGACGTTCAGCCCATCGCTGGAA
>JAEZFE010000420.1 GCA_023437865.1 Pseudomonadota bacterium
GTCATCAGCCTGCTGATCGGCCTGATCCTCGCCTTCATCGGGGCCATTCAGCTTTCGCAATTCGGCGCGGCCATCTACGTGGCCGACCTCGTGGGACTTGCCATGACGCGCGAAATGGCGGCGGTGATGACCGCCATCGTGGTGGCCGGACGCACCGGCGCCGCCTTCGCCGCGCAATTGGGCACCATGCAGGGCAACGAGGAAATCGACGCGCTGAGTACGCTGGGCGTGCCGCCGGTCGAATTCCTGGTGCTGCCAAGGATGCTGGCGCTCGCGCTCATGATGCCGCTGCTCTACGTCTACGGCTGCTTCATCGGCCTGTTCGGTGGCTACCTCGTCGGCACCGGCATGCTGGAGTTGAGCGGGCAAGCCTATATCGACCGCACCCGCGAGGCGGTGGGCTTCGCCGATTTCGCCATCGGGTTCGTGAAGAGCGCGGTGTTCGGGGCCGTCGTCGCCTTCGCCGGCTGTCAGCGCGGCATCGAGGCGGGGCGCAGCGCTGCGGCGGTGGGCCAGGCGACCACCTCGGCGGTCGTCACCTCGATCCTCTACATCATCGTCATCGATGCCGTCTTCTCGATCCTCCTCAACGTCATGGGCATCTAAAATGAGCATTCCGCGCATCGCCGTTCGCTCGCTGACCATGCAGTTCGGCAGCTACCTCGTGCAGCGCGACGTGAACTTCGAAGTGGCTCCCGGCCGCGTCTTCGTCATCATGGGCGATAGCGGCTGCGGCAAAAGCACATTGCTGCGCCACATGGTCGGATTGGTCCGGCCGGCGGCGGGAGACGTACTCTATGACGGCGACAGCTTCTGGAGCGCCGACGACGAGGGCCGGGCCGCCCTGTCGCGCCGCTTCGGCATCCTGTTCCAGAGCGGTGCTCTATGGAGTTCGATGACACTGGCGGAAAACGTCGCCCTGCCACTTGCCCAATATACCTCGCTATCCCCGCGCGACATCGACGAGCTGGTTTCGCTAAAGCTGGCGCTGGTGGGGCTTCGCGGCTTCGAGGAGTACTACCCCTCCGAAATCTCCGGCGGCATGCGCAAGCGGGCCGGCCTTGCCCGCGCCATGGCGCTGGACCCCGACATCCTGTTCTTTGACGAGCCCTCGGCGGGGCTCGATCCGCTGTCGTCGCGCCGGCTGGATGATCTGATCCTGGAGCTGCGCGACAGCCTGGGCACCACCGTCGTCGTCGTGACCCACGAATTGGCGAGCATCTTCGCCATCGCCGACGATTCCATCTTCCTGGACGCGGAGCAACGCACCGCCATCGCCCACGGGCCGCCGCGGCAGCTGATGCACGAATGCGAAAGCGCCAAGGTGCGCGAGTTCCTGGCGCGCGGCGAACACGCCAATGCGGCCTGAGCGGAGACAGCAATGGGCAAGAAATACAACCCGTCTCTCATCGGCGGTTTCGTCCTTGGCGGCATCGTGCTCCTGGTCGGCGCCCTCTTCCTGTTTGGCAGCGGCGACCTGTTCAAGGAGAAGCGGCGCTGGGTGACCTATTTCGAGGGATCGGTGGGCGGGCTCGATGCGGGGGCCCCGGTTAACTTCCGCGGCGTCCGTGTAGGCACGGTGACCGACGTGCGTCTGCAACTGGACCCCAAGGCCATGACCGCACGCATCCCAGTGTATTTCGAGATCGAACCCGAGCGGGTGGAGTGGGTGGGCGGCCAACTCGCCCAATCGCCCAAACTGGCCGCCGAAGCGGGGCTGCGGGCAAAGCTTGGCATGCAAAGCTTGGTGACCGGGCAGATGCAGGTGGAGCTTGATCTGCTTCCCAACACCCCCTTCAACCTGGTCGGCGCCGATCCGCATGTGCCGGAGATTGCTTCGGCCAAGTCTGAGTTCGACGTCCTGCGCGAGCAGGTGACCGAGCTGCCGCTGCGGGAATTGCTCGTCTCCATCGACCGCACCGTTGGCAATATCGACCGCCTGGTCAGCTCGCCCGAGATGCGCGATGGCGTACGCGCACTGGCCTCCAGCCTGGCCGAGACCGAAAAGCTGATCGCCGGCCTGAACGAGGAGGCCAAGCCGCTGATGCGCGAACTGACCGCAACCGCGCAATCCGTCCGCCAAACCAGCGATCAGGCAAACGCGTCGTTGCGAACCGTCGAGGGCGATCTGCATGCGACCTTGGGCGACGTGCGCCAACTGACCAGTTCGGTGCGGGGCGATCTCAAAACCACGCTGCGCTCGGCCGATCAGGCGCTGCAGCAGGCCCGCACGACGTTGGCCAGCGTCGATGGACTGGTAGCCGACGATTCCAGCTCTCGCGCCGACATCAACCATGCGTTGGACAACCTCGCCCAGGCAAGCAGCTCCTTGCGCTCCTTCGCCGACAAGGTCGAGCGCAACCCGAACGCCATCATCGTGGGACGTTGACAGGAGGGGATCAAATGGGCCGACGGGCGCACATGTTCTTGCTTGCCGGGTTGGTGGCCGGGTGCGGCCAATTGGACAACCCCAAACTCTATGTCATCTCGCCGTCGAGCGAGGCGCTGAGCCAGCCGGAATCCGGGGCCGAACCGCTGGTGGCGGTGGCACGGGTAACGCTCCCGAATTACCTGGACCGCTCGCAATTGGTATCGCGCAGCGGCGCCAATGCCCTGGTTCTGGACGACGACAACCGGTGGGGCGAACCCCTGTCCGAGAGCGTGCCCCGCGTTCTGTCGGAAAACCTGAGCCACTACCTCCCCGGCGGGCGCGTGGTACTGCCCGAGGAGGCGCGCGGCCAGAAAGTTCGCTACGAATATCTGGTAGCACTGGACGCCTACGAACCCGACGGCCAGGGCAACGCGGTCATGCGGGGCCACTGGCTGCTGCGCGATGCCAGTAAGGGCGCAGTGGTGGCGGAAGGAAACATCGACCAGCGGCGCCCCCTGCCCTCCCGCGATGCGCCCGGCGCCGTGGCCGCCCTCAACGAGAACCTCAACGATGCCAGCCGCCAGATCGCTGACGCCACCGCTGAAAAGGTAAGGCGATAGCATTGGCCGGTCTACCGCACGCTATAGCCGCGCGCCTCCATGCAGGCGGCGAAGCCGCGTTCCGGCGCGGCCTGCGCCTGCTCGCGGCGGTCATCGCGCCGGCGCATGGCGCTTCCCAGTCCCCCAACCGCGGCCCCCGCCGCTGCCGTATCGCCGGCATCCTTGTCCGTCAAGCCGCCGACGGCGCCGCCCAGCAGGGCTCCGCGCGCAGCTCCCCGCACGGGACCCGGCGATGTGGTGGCTGGCGGGTTGGCCGCAGCTTGCTCGCTCGCCCACGAACGGCACTCAGTCTGATCCATTTGTGTCTGCTGCGTGCTCTGTCCCTTCTTCGGGTAGACGTAGCTCTGTCCGCTTGCGATCGCGGGGACAATCAGCAGAACACCAAAGACCACCGCTATTTTCATGACGATCTCCCAGAATTTAGGGAACACCGACAGCATAGAACCCTGATCGGGGGAACAAGCAACTGCACTTGGTATCCCCCGTAAAGTGGGGGGGCGTTCGACCATTGCGTTACCTCGTGCTTGCCTCACGGTATCGAGACTTGCGGGAGTAAGTTTTAACTGGCGTCGCCCACCGCATAGTGGAGGATTCGCCCATGAGGCCTACACGCGCCATTGCGTTCAGCTTGGCACTCGGGCTTGCCGCGTGCGGACAGGAACAACAAGCCAGCCAAGCGCCGCCCTCGGTGCCAGGGGTCGTGGTTGCCAAGGCCGAGCAGCGGGATGTCAATCCGCCGCAGATGTTCAATGGCCGGGCCGAAGCCAAGGACAGCGTCGACCTGCTGGCGAGGGTCGAGGGTTTCCTGGAGCGCCGCCACTTCACCGAAGGCAAGGCGGTCAAGGCTGGCGACATGCTGTTCAGCATCGAGAAGGCGCCGTTCGTCGCAACAGTGCAGCAGAAAGAAGCGGACCTCGCCCGCGCCCAGGCAGAAGAGCGCAACGCCCGCGTACAGCTTGACCGCGCCAAGCAATTACTGCGAACCCAGAATATTCCGCAATCCGAAGCCGACAAGCGCGAGGCGCTGTATCTGACCGCCGCCGCCGAGGTCAAGCAGGCCCAGGCGGCCCTGGATGCCGCGCAGATTGACCTGGGCTACACCGACATCCGCGCCCCCATCGACGGGCGCATTAGCCGCTCCAACTTCACTGAGGGCGCGCTGGTCGGCCCCCGCTCGCCGCCGCTTGCCACCGTCGTGAATAACGACCCCATCTATGTGACCTTTCCGGTCAGCCAGCGCGAATTGCTCGAATTCCGCCGCAAGGCGGCTGAGCAAGGCCGGACCCGCGATGTCGTGGTGCGCCTGCGGCTGGCCGACGGCACGCCTTATGGCGAGCCGGGCAAGGTGGATTTCCTGGACGTGAAGGCCGATCCGGGCACCGACACGGTGACAGTGCGCGCGCTGTTCCCCAATCCGAACAGCATCATCGTCCCCGGCCAGTTCGCCAGCGGGTCGGTGGAGAGCGCCCAGCCGATCGCCTCCATTCTGGTGCCGCAGGCTGCCCTGCAGATCGACCAGGCCGGAGCCTTCGTGATGGTCGTGGCACCAGACCGCAAGGTGGAGATGCGCCGCGTCCGCACCGGCGCCTCCGTCGAGAACGCCACGGTGATCGAGCAGGGTCTGAAGGCAGGCGACCAGGTGGTGGTCGAGGGGGCGCAGAAGGTCCGCCCAGGCCAGGAGGTGCAGGTGAGCGAGATGCCTCCCCCCACCCCTGCTCCGGCGGAGGCGAAGGAGAACCCGTCATGATTTCACGGATCTTCATCGCCCGCCCGCGCTTTGCCATGGTCATCGCCATCGTCACCGTGTTGGCCGGCGCCCTGGCGCTGGCGCGCATCCCGGTGGCGCAATTCCCCGACATCGTGCCGCCGCAGGTGGGCGTCACCGGTTCCTATCCCGGCGCCAGCGCCGAGGTGGTCGAGGCTACGGTGGCCCAGCCCATCGAAAGCCAGGTCAACGGCGTCGACAACATGCTCTACATGCAGTCGACCAGCGGCTCGGACGGCTCGTATCAGCTCACGGTGACCTTTGCGTTGGGGACCGATCCCGACATCAACACGGTCAACGTGCAGAACCGCGTCCAGTTGGCCGAGAGCAAGCTGCCCGACGAGGTTACGCGCCAGGGGCTGACGGTGAAGAAGAAATCGTCAGCGCTGCTCCAGGTGATCTCGCTCCACTCGCCCGACGGCTCGCGCGACGCGCTGTATCTCAGCAATTACGCCACCATCAACATCATCGACGCCTTGGCCCGCGTGCGCGGCGTTGGCCAAGCCAACCTGTTCGGCGCGCTGGAATACAGCATGCGGGTGTGGCTCAACGGCGAGCGCCTGACCTCGCTCGGCATGTCACCAGCCGAAGTGGTGGACGCGATCCGCGGCCAGAACGTCCAGGCCGCGGTAGGCCGCATCGGCGCCCAGCCGTCGCCCGAGCTCCAGCAATTCCAGATCACCTTGCAAACCAAGGGGCGGCTGGCCTCGACATCCGAGTTCGAGGACATCGTTCTGCGCGCCAACCCGGACGGGTCGACCGTGCGGCTGCGCGATGTTGCCCGCGTCGAACTCGATGCCCGCACCCGCGACGCCTTCTCGCGGCTCAACGGCCAGCCTACCGCCTCCATCGCCATCTATCAGGCACCGGGCGCCAACGCGGTGGCGGTGGCCGATGCCATCCGCAAGACCATGGAGGATCTGAGCACGCGCTTTCCGGAAGGCGTTGAGCACAAGGTCATCTACGACACCACCCTGTTCGTGAAGGACACCATCCACGAAGTCATCAAGACCCTGGGCGAGGCCTTTGTGCTGGTGGTTCTGGTGGTCTACCTGTTCCTTGGCAACTTGCGCGCCACCCTGATCCCGACCATCGCGGTGCCGGTGTCGCTGATCGGCACCTTCGCCTTCATGTCGCTGTTCGGCTATTCGGCCAACACCATCTCGCTGCTGGCGATGGTGCTGGCCATCGGCATCGTGGTCGACGATGCGATCGTGGTGGTCGAGAACGTCGAGCGCGTCATGCACGAGGAGAACCTGCCGGCGCCCGAAGCGGCCGCCAAGGCCATGGACCAGATCACCCCGGCGATCATCGCCATCACCCTGGTGCTGCTGTCGGTGTTCGTGCCGGTGGCCTTCATTCCCGGCATCACCGGCCAGTTGTTCCGCCAGTTCGCGGTCGTGGTCTCGATTTCCATGCTGTTGTCGGCCATCAACGCGCTGACCCTTAGCCCGGCTCTGTGCTCGCTCCTCCTCCGGCC
>JAEZFE010000439.1 GCA_023437865.1 Pseudomonadota bacterium
GCGTGGACGCGTTGGGCTTCAGTTTCGTCACCCCGGCCGGACAGGCCGGCCGAGCGACCGCCGCCGCGTTGGCGGCCAGCGCGCTGCTGGCCGTGGCGTCGCCCGCCTGGGCACGCATCGAGCTCGGGGCGCCGGCCGGCCAGGCCGAACTGACCATCGGCTGCATGTTTCCGATGACCGGGCGCAGCGGCATCTACGGGCGCGACAGCGTGGGCGGCATGCGCGTCGCCCTGGCCAAGCTTGCGAGAGAGGGCAACGCGCCGCGCCTGCGCATCCTGGTCGAAGACGACCGCTCCAAGGCGTCCTACGCCGTCCGCATCGCCGACGGCTTCATCCACGATGATGGCGCCCGCGTGCTGTGCGGCGTCGTTAGCTCGGGCGTCGCCCAGGCGGTCAGCGGGCTCGCCGAGCGGCGCAAAATGATCTTCATGGGCACCGACCACGCCTCGTCGCGCATGACCATGGAGGGCTTCCACCGCTACTACTTCCGGGTTTCCAACGATACCCGCACCTCCATGGCGGCGGGCGCCCGCTACCTCGCCGACCTTCAGAAGAAGGAGGGCTGGACCCGGCTGGCTTTCATCGGCGCCGATTACGATTACGGCCACGTCTCCTGGCAGGATTTGGAGACCAGCCTGGCCGAACTGGGCGTGCGCTATCAGATGGTCGCCCAGGTGTGGCCCAAGCTGTACGAGCCTGATTATTCGGTCCATATCGCCGCGCTGAAGAAGGCCGAGCCCGAGATCATCGTCGCCGCGTTGTGGGGAGGCGACTTCAACGGCTTCCTCAAGCAGGCCATGTCCGCCGGCCTGACCCGGGGCGCCCGCCTGGCCAATTTCGACACCGGCGGCAATTACGACACCCTGGCCGTGCTGGAGCAGGTGCCCCCCAAGGGGCTGATCCTGTCGGCGCGTCACCACAACAACTGGCCCGACACGCCGCGCAACCGCGCCTTCGTCGAGGCGTTTCACGCCGTCGAAGGGCGTTACCCCACCTATGCGGCGGAAGGCGCCTATGCCGGCATCCTGGCGGTGGCCGGCGCCATCCGCGCCGCCGGTGGCGCCGCCGACGTCGAGGCGCTGGTTTCGGCGCTCGAAGGCCTGCGCCTGGAGCTGCCGGAGGACCCCGAGGGCTTCGCCTCGCACATGGATCCCGCCACCCATCAGATCGTCCAGATGCAGGCCATCGGCGAGCCGGTGGCCGACACCCGCTTTCCGCCCGCCAAGGTGATGCTGGGCAATTGGACAGTTTATCGGGCCGAGGACCTTCAGCCCTCGCCTGATCTCGTGCGGCGCCGGCGCTTGCAGGCGGCCGCTCCACCCATGCTGGCAGAGCCGGCATACGACCCATAATTGGGAGAGAACGCCTTGAAGAGCCTCACCACGACCCTGGTTTCCGCCCTGGCCCTCGCCGCCGCATTGCAGCCGGCAGCCGCCGCCGAGAACGGCAAGTTCCGCCTGGGCATCGTCACCTTCCTGTCGGGCGGCGCCGCCGGCCCGTTCGGCGTGCCCTCCATCAACGGTGCCAAGGTGCTGATCGACGCCCTCAACGAGGGCAAGGTGCCTGCCCCCTATGGCCTGAAGGGCATCAACGGGCTTGAGATCGAGACCGTGGTGATCGACGAGAACGGCGGCACCACCAAGCAGGTCGAAGAGTTCCGCAATCTGGCCGAGCGCCAGAAGGTGGACGCCGTCATCGGCTACATCTCCTCGGGCGATTGCCTGGCGGTTTCGCCGGTGGCCGAGGAACTGGGCGTACCGACCGTGTTCTTCGATTGCGGCACCTCGCGCCTGTTCGAGGAGAACAAGACCCCCAAGTACGTATTCCGCACCGGCCCCGATGCGGTCATCGACAACATCGCCGCCGCCCGCTACCTGATCGACACCGGCCGCAAGGTCGACAGCATCGCCGGCGTCAACCAGAACTATTCGTGGGGCCAGGATTCCTGGGGTGATTTCAAGGCCACCATGCTGGCGCTGAAGCCCGCCACCAAGGTCACCGCCGAGCAGTTCCCCAAGCTGTTCCAGGGCCAGTACGGCGCTGAGATTTCCGCCGTGGCCGTGGCCAAGCCCGACGTGGTTCATTCCAGCTTCTGGGGCGGCGACATGGAAGCCTTGGTCCTGCAGGGTTCCGCCCGCGGCCTGTTCGACGGCCGCACTGGCATCCTGACCACCGGCGAGTCCGGCCTTGACCGCTTCAAGGGCCAGGCCCCCAACGGTCTGATCGTCGGCGCCCGCGGCCCGTTCGGCGCCATGCAGCCCAAGACCGCGCTGTCCGAGTGGTTCAGCAAGGCCTACAACGCCAAGACCGAGCTGTACCCGACCTATCCGACCAGCAAGATGGCCCAGGCCATCCTGGGCCTGAAGGCCGCCGCCGAGAAGGGCGCCGGCAAGCCCGGCGTGCAGCCGACCAAGGACCAGATCCTCGCCGGCTTCAAGGGCCTGACCTTCGAATCGGTCGCCGGCCCCGTCAGCATGAGCCGCGCCGGCGGTCATCAGGCGCTGCAGGACATCACCTACGGCGAATACCAGTACGACAAGAAGGCCGGCAAGGCGTCGCTGGCCAACCTCCGCACCTATTCCGGCGAATGCGTCATGCCGCCGGACAACATGGTGGCCCAGGAGTGGATCAAGGCCGGCTTCCCCGGCGCCAAGTGCAACTAAGCACGGTCTGATG
>JAEZFE010000467.1 GCA_023437865.1 Pseudomonadota bacterium
GCGTCGGACTTGACGCACGCTGCTCTAATGCCAAAATGGCGCGCACGACTTCCACCAAAGAATGGGAAGCCCCCCATGTCCCTCCGACCCTCCCGTGCGGTGTTGGCGCTGGCCGCCGCTCTCGCGCTCGCCGGCTGCCAGTCCAAGCCTCCGATCCAGAAGCTGCCCGACATCAGCTTTGCCGAGAAGCGTCCCATCCAGCTGGATGTGGGGCAGCTTGAGATCGTCCCCGAATATGTCTCGCCGGCGAAGAAGCCCAACATCGAGCATCTGATGCCGGTCAGCCCCGAGAACGCCACCGTGCGCTGGGCCCAGGACCGCCTGCGCCCGGTGGGCCGGTCGGGCTTTGCCCGCGTCGTCATCAAGGACGCCCGTGTGGTCGAGGTGCCGCTGCGGACCGACAAGGGCTTCACCGGCATGTTCAAGGAAGAGCAGTCGGCGCGCTTCGATGGCACCCTGGACGTTGCCATCCAGATCCTGGACGACCGCCACATTCCGGTGGGCGACGTGGTGGCACGCGCCACCCGCACCAAGACCGTGCCCGAGGGCGCGTCGCTGAATGACCGCGACCGCGTGCTGTACGAGATCACCGAATCCCTGATCCGGGATATCGATGGGCAGATGGACGGGCTGGTCCGTTCCTACCTGAACCGCTGGGTGCAGTAGGCTCGGCTGGAATAGGAAAACCCCCGGCACCGCAGGGTGCCGGGGGTTTTTGTCTGCCTATTGCTTCCAGAAGCTGGGGACGAACAGCACCAGGAAGATGAACATCTCCAGGCGTCCGAACAGCATGCCGGCGGCCAGCAGCAGCTTGGCCATCTCGGGCAGGGCGGCGAAGGTGCGGCCGGGACCGATAGTGTCGCCCAGGCCCGGTCCCAGGTTCGAAATGGCGGAGCCGGCGCCAGAGATGGCCGAGATGAAGTCAAGTCCCAACATGCCGAGCATCATGGACAGGACGGCGAAGCCCAGCGCGTAGACGAACAGGAAGCCCATGACGGATTCGAGGATTTCGTCCGAAATGGGCTTCCTGTTGAAGGTGGGGATCTCGACACCGTGCGGGCGCAGGAGGTGGCGCATCTGGACGCGGGCATTGGCGAACAGCAGGTGCAGGCGGAACACCTTGATGCCGGCGGCGGTCGAGCCGGCGCAGCCGCCCACGAAGGTAACAAAGAACAGGATGGCCGCCGGCAGGCCCACCCAGTCGCTGTAATCGATGGTGGTCAGCCCGGTGCCGGTCATCACGGTGACGGCGGTGAAGACGCCATGACGGATGGCGGTCAGCGGCTCGTAGTCCCTGTCGACCAGAAGCCACAGGGTGACCCCGCCGGCCGCCAGCAACATCAGGCCCAGATACCAGTGCAACTGCTGATCCCGCAGCGCGCGGCGCCACTCGCCCTGGGCTACGATGAAGAACAGCATGAACGGCAACCCGCCCATGATCATGCCCAGACAGACGATCATGTCCACGGTGGCGCTGTTGAAATAGGCCAGGGATGTATCGTGGGTGCCGAAGCCGCCAGTAGCAATGGTGCTCATGGCATGCACGATCGCGTCGAAGCGGCCCAGGCCAGCCATCCACAACGCCAAGGCCAACGTTGCCGTCAGGCCCACGTAGACCGCCATGATGGTGCTGCCGATGCGGGCCGCGCGCGGTGTCGCCCGGTCGTTGCCTGAGGTCACCTGGATGCGGAAGATCTGCATGCCGCCGATGTTGAGCACCGGCAGCACCGCCACCGCCATGACGATGATCCCCAGGCCTCCCATCCAGTTGAGCTGGCTGCGCCACAGCAGAAGCCCCGGTGGCAGGCGGTCGAGACCCGTGATAACGGTGGCGCCCGTGGTGGTAAGGCCGCTGGTGGCCTCGAAAATGGCGTCCACCGCCGACAGATGGGCAGGGCCCAGCATCATCGGCAGAGCGGCGAATAGGCAGGGCGCGATCCACCCCAGCGCGGCAGCCAGATAGGTCTGGCGGACCGACAACTCGCGAAAATCGGTCTGCGCGCCCAGCACCAAGACCAGGCCGGCGAACAGGGTGATGCCGCCCGACAGTACGAAGGCCTGCCACTCCTCGTCACCGGCGATCAGATCGATGGCGGCCGGCACTGCCATGGAGGCGGCAAGCAGGCACAGGATGAGCCCGACGATTTGGGCCACGGGGCGGAAGTCAATCATGGCCCTCAGCCCCGCCAGAACGAACGTGTAAACAGAACGATCACGGTGAACAGTTCAAGCCGGCCCAGGATCATCTCAAAGGCCATGATCCACTTGGCAAGCTCTGGCACCATCTTGTAATTGCCCGCAGGGCCAATGGTGGGGCCCAGACCCGGGCCCACGTTCGAAATTGCCTGCGCCGAGCCGGTGATGGCGCTGACCAGGTCCATGCCGACCAACGAAAGGGCGATGGCGAAAATGGCGAAGCTCAGGAAATAGACCGTCATGAACCCCAGCACCGAGTCCACCACGGGCTTGGGGATGCGGCGCTCGTTGAAATCGATCACGAACACGCCGTGGGGGTGCAGCAGGCGTTTCAGATGCACGCCCGCCAGCTTGAACAGCACCTCCCAGCGGAAAATCTTCACGCCGCCGGCGGTCGATCCGGTACAGCCGCCGATGAACGTCAGCACGAAAAAGATCACCTGGGCGAAGCCGCCCCACTTGTCGTAATCGGTGGTGGCGAAGCCGGTGGTGGTGACGATGGAAACCACGTTGAAGGTGGCATGGGTTAACGCCTCGCCCGGCTCCATGTCGTTGACCGCCCATTGCCAGAACGTCAGCAGGGCGGAGAAGAAGGCGAGGAAGCCCAGGTACCAGCGGATTTGGCTGTCGGTAAAGAACGGCCAGCGGCCGTGCTTCCACGGGCTGATGAACAGGGTGAAGGTGGCGCCGCCCACCAGCATGGCCAGGATGGTCACCCACTGGGTTGCAGTGCTCCAATTGCCCATGGACGCGTCCGAGGTGGAAAACCCGCCGGTGCCCAGCGCCGCGAAGGCATGGCAGACCGCCTCGAACGGCGTCATGCCGGTGGCCCACATTCCAAGGGCTGCCAACAGGGTGAAGGCCAGGTAGAGCAAGCCGATGGAACCGGCCACCTGGGCGGTGCGCGGCTTGACCTTCTCGCTCTTGTCCGAAGACTCCATCTTAAAGAGCTGCATGCCGCCGATGCGCAGGATCGGCAGGATTGCCACCGCCATGACAATGATGCCGAGGCCGCCCAGCCAGACCAGCAGCGCGCGCCAGAGCAGGATGCCCTTGGGCGCCTTGTCCAAGCCGGTGATGACGGTGGAGCCGGTGGTGGTCAATCCGCTCGCCGCTTCGAAGATGCCGTCGGCAATGCTGAGCGACAGGCCCGAGAAGATGAATGGCAGCGCACCGAAGATTGTCAGCAGAAACCACGTGCAGGCAGTCAGCAGGAAGGCCTGCCGGGTGGTCAGCGGCTCGCGCCGCCCGGGCTGCGCGCCCAGGGTCATGGCCAGGCCGATGAACCCGGTCACTAACCCCGAGGCTGCGAACACCTTCCAATCGGGGTCGCCCGAGGCACCATCCACCAAGGCCGGCACGCCCATGGCCGCAGCCAGGACGAGCAGCAGGATGCCGTTGACGAAAATGACCGGCTTGAAGTCGATCACGCGAAAGAAGCCCCCTGATTTCGTCAGGACTAATGGCTCGCTTCGCGCGGACTGTCCAGCAAATCGTGGTGCCGCTATGATCGGCCCATGAGCCTAGCCACTCTCTCCCTTGCCCACCGTGCCGCCCGTGCGGTGGCCGGATTGGCGGCCTGCACCCTGTGCGCGCGCCGCTGCGGGGCCGACCGCACGCAAGGTATCCGCCGTGCCACCTGCCAGACCGGCCGCCTGGCCAAGGTGGCATGGTGGGGAGAATGGGCGGACGCGCCGGCCGGGCTGGAGGGGGCTGGCGCTATCTTGTTCGCCGGCTGCAACCTGCGCTGCCTGGCCTGTTCCACCTGGCAGGCGAGTTGGGAGGGAGAGGGGCGCGAGGTCACCGCCCGCGAACTGGCCGACATCATGCTGGCGCTGCAAGCCGAGGGGCGCACCCATCTGGCGCTGGTCAGCCCCAGCCACGTGCCGGCGCAGATTTTGGAGGCGCTGGCGTTGGCCGAGGGACTGACCATGAAGCTTGTATGGGACTCGGGCGGCTATGACAGCGTCGAAACCCTGGCGCTGTTCGAGGGGCTGGTGGAGGTTTACGTGCCCGACGTGAAGCACGGCGATGCGGCGGCGGCGCGGGTGTGCACGGGCGTGGCCGACTATCCCCAGGTCAATCGCCGCGTGGTGGCCGAGATGATACGCCAGGTGGGACTGGAGAAGGTCATCCTCCGCCATCTGGTTCTGCCCAACGGCTTGGCCGGCACCGAGTTGGCGATGGCAGGTCTGGCGGCGGGAACGCGGGTGGAGGCGCGGGGGGATTACCAGCCGCTGTTCCGCGCATACCGCATGGCCAAACTGAACCGGCCGGTGACGGGAGAGGAGCTGGCGGAGGCGCGGGCATATCTCCCTCCCCCGGTGCCGCCGGAGAAGGGAGAGCGTTGAGTTTCAGTTCAGGCGTTGGACAGCCCGTCGTGGCGGCCCTGGATGAGCGCCATGAATTCGCGCCGCGTGGCGGGGTTGTCGCGGAAAGCGCCCAGCATGCGGCTGGTGATCATGGTCACGCCGGGCTTGTGCACGCCGCGCGTGGTCATGCATTGATGCGCGGCCTCGATCACCACGGCGACGCCCTTGGGCTGCAGCACCTCGTTCACCGCGTTGGCGATCTGGCTGGTCAGCTTTTCCTGGATCTGCAGGCGCTTTGAAAACACCTCGACCACGCGCGCCAGTTTGGAGATGCCGACGACCCGGCGGTCGGGCAGATAGGCCACGTGGGCCTTGCCGATGATGGGCACCATGTGATGCTCGCAATGGCTCTCCAGACGGATGTCGCGCAACAGCACCATCTCGTCGTAACCCGCGGTTTCCTCGAAGGTGCGGGTCAGGATGTCCACCGGGTCCTGGTCGTAGCCGGCGAAGAACTCCTCATACGAGCGCACCACCCGGTCGGGCGTGCCGCGCAGGCCCTCGCGGTCGGGGTCGTCGCCGGCCCAGCGCAGCAGCGTGCGCACCGCCTCCTCCGCTTCAGCCCGGCTGGGGCGGCCGGTGCGGGCGGCATCGCGCAATTCCTGGGGAAGGGTAAGATCGTTTGTCGTCATGAAATTCCCTGGTCTGCCTCTTACGGCCTATCGCCACCGGGATGTGGCGATACCCCTTGCCATTTACAAGCCTAATTCAGGCGGTGGATTTCGTGGGGGCTGTCCAGTGAGAAGGCGGGGATCGAGACGTCGAATTTTTCGCCGTCGCCGCTTTCCATCTGGTAGGCGCCCATCATGATCCCCGAAGGCGTCGGCAGCGGCGTGCCGCTGGTGTATTCATAGGAAGCGCCGGGTGCCAGGACCGGCTGTTCGCCGACCACGCCGGCTCCCTGAACCTCCTGCACGCGGCCCAAGGCGTCGGTGATCTTCCAGTGGCGGCGCTTGAGCTGCACGGTGGCGTCGCTGTGGTTCTCGATGCGGACGCGGTAGGCCCAGACATAGTGGCTCTCGCTGGGCGAGGACTGGTCTTCCAGATAGATGGGCTGGACCGACACGGTGATGCCGCGAGTGGTCTCGGAATACATGGCAGCAATCCCGAACTGATCATCCCAAGGCGCACCGGCACGCTCCGAAATGGGGGCGCGGGCCGACACTTCACGGTCATATTAGACCCGTTTGATGGGATGTCCACCGTGCCGCTGGTGCAAGCGCCGTTAGGGCGGGAAACGGGGAGGGCGGCCTCCCCATCCCGGATCAGTCGAATTCGATGACGGTGCGGCGGTTCTCGGGCTGAACCGTGCCGTCGGGAGTGGGGACCGCCAGGTCGCGTTCGCCATGGGCACGGGTCTGAACCCGCTGGGCCGGCACGCCGGCGGCCACCAGTTCGCGCTTGACCGCCTCGGCGCGCTGCTCGGACAGGCGGTCGTTATAAGTTTCGGTGCCCGAGCGATCGGCATGGCCGTCAACGGTGATTCGCAGCCGGCTCTGGCGGTTGATGTCCTGGGCGGCCGAGGCGATGGCCTGGCGGCTTTCGGCCGTCAATTGGGCCGAATCGAGCGGGAAGTAGACCTGCAGTCTTTCGCCGGGGGCCACCACCGCCGCCACCGGGCGGGCCTCGAGTTCGCCCATGGCGGTGTTGAAGGCCTTGCGGCAGCGTTCGATGTCGTCGCGCTGCCAGCCCTCTTCCAATTGCTCGACCCAGCAATCATAGGCTACCTGGGCACGGGCGGCGGCGTTGGGGTTGCGCTGGACCGGCGGGCCCGACAGCGCCCCGAGCAGCCGCTCGCGCCCTTGGATGGCTTCGGCGCGCTGCTCCTTGCCGATGTCGATCTCGGGATGGAGCTGGAAACCAGTGCCGACGCCGCGCTTGGTCGGGTCCTCGGGCGCCGGGGCCTGGCCCGATGCCGCCATCTTCGCCTTGTTGCGGAACGTCTTGGTGTCGGGCCAGTCGAACTGGCTGGATTCGGAATCGGCGAACTGGGTGTATTCGCGGGCCAGCGCCTGGGTGAACGGGGCGCCTCCGGCTGACGAACGTGCGGCGGCGGCCTGGTCGTTTGCCCCGCCTCCGCCCATCATGCCGGCGCAGCCGGCCAGCGCCAGGGGCAGCAATGCGGCCAAGGGGATCATCGTGCGCATGGGTTTTCCGCTCCTGACGGGGTGAAACCTACGCGCACCGATGTCGGGGTTGTCCTATGCCTTAGCCAGCCGGTCACCCCCGGTTCGTGGGGGGGCTAGCCTTAGGGATGTAACGCGTGCTCCAAATCTTCTACCAGATCGTCGGCGTCTTCCAATCCTACGGATAGGCGGATCAGGCCTTCGCCGATGCCCTGGGCCAGTTTGTCCTCGGGTGTCAGGCGCTGGTGGGTGGTGGTCCAGGGATGGGTGGCGAGGCTCTTCGAATCGCCCAGGTTGTTGGAGATGTCGATGATCTCCAGCCCGTTCAGCAGCTTGTAGGCCGCCGCCTTGCCGCCCTTGAGCTCGAACGCGACCACGCTGCCGAAGCCGCGCATCTGCCGCTTGGCCAGTTCATGCTGGGGATGGCTCTCCAGTCCCGGATAAAGCACGCGGGCGATCTCTGGCTGGCTCTCCAGGAAACGGGCAACTTTGAGGGCGTTGGCGCAATGGCGCTCGACGCGCAGATCCAGGGTCTCCAGTCCCTTGAGCAGCAGCCAGGCGTTGAACGGCGACAATGTCGGGCCGGTGTGGCGCAGGTAGGGGCTCAGGATGTCGTTGACGAATTCCTCGCTGCCCAGAATGGCGCCGCCCAGGCAGCGGCCCTGGCCGTCGATATGTTTGGTGGCGGAGTAGACCACCACGTCGGCGCCCAGTTCCAAGGGGCTCTGCAGGATCGGAGTGGCGAACACGTTGTCGACCACCAGCCGGCCGCCCGCCTTGTGGGTCAGGTCGGCCACGGCGGCCAGATCGATGATCTCCAGTGTCGGGTTCGAGGGCGTTTCCAGGAACACCAATGCGGTGGGCTTGGAC
>JAEZFE010000470.1 GCA_023437865.1 Pseudomonadota bacterium
ACTCCGGCCTGGTCGAGAGCGCTGGCGATCGCCAGCTTCTCGTCCAGACGGAAGGCAACGCCGGCGGTCTGTTCGCCGTCCCTGAGAGTGGTATCGTTGACGACGATCATCGGCGCGGCCCCGTCAGCAGCTGCCGCCGCTGCACGAGCACTTCCCGCCGGCATTGGGGTTCTCGAAGATGAAGCCGGCATCGGCCCCGGCGTTGACGAAGTCCATGACGCAGCCGGTCAGCCACATGACCGAAGCGGGATCGACGAAAACCCTGATGCCGCTGAACTCCAGCACCTCGTCGCCCTTCTCGGCGTCAGTCTCCAGACCCAAGCTGTACTTCAGGCCGGAGCATCCCCCGGATGCGACCGAGATACGCAAGCCCTGGGTTTCGTCCTCACGCACGCTCTTGATGGCGGCGACGGCGCGGTCGGTGACGGTCAGCATGGCAACCCTCCTGGTGACTAAGCGGTAACCCGTTCGTCACTAAGCAAGGCTAATGCCAGTCTGTAAGCCTTTGAAATTACGTCTATTATTCGCGGGGGTGGTGTCGGTAACCCGACGTTTGTCGGATTGCGAACAGAGGGTCAGGAGCTTTGGATCACAAAGCTGTTGCCGGCTTCGGGGCCGAAGCAGCGCGAGAACTGGCGGCAATCCTCACAGGGCGTCGCGGCGCGGCAATCCAACCCTTCGGCACGCTCGATCTCGCGCCAGAAAAAGGGCTTCCACCGCATGTCGCGGCCGTTCCGCCCGGCCAGCGGGCGAAAATGGCGGGCCATCAGCAGACTCAGATCGTCACGGTGGCTCAGCCCCAGATCCTGCCACAGCGGATGGGGCGACAGGGCGCGGCGCGCAATAATATGGGCCAGCCACTCCTCATCCACCGTACCGGAAGTCCGGTTGTCGATCAGCAGATCGCGGAGAGAGAACTCGTCCGATGTCAGTGCGCGCGAGCCGTCCTCCTCGGGATCGAGGCCGGTGAGCAGTTCGGGGGCGTGGGGAAAGTAGCCGCCGACCAGGGCGGCCATGGCCTCGGCGGAAAGGCCCAGGCCCACCGCGAGCGAACGCGTCGGGTCAGCGCGCGTGACGGCGATGACGCATGCGAAGAGGTGGCGGTCGAACGCGTCGCCGCCACCTCCAGCCATCAGCCAGCCATAGGCCCGGGCAGTCATGGCATGTCAGGCGGCCATGGGCTCGTGCTTCTGCGCCTTGGTGCCGCAGACGGTTTCGCACGAGCCGCAGCCGACGCAGGCGCCTTCCTTGGAGACGATCATGACCTTGCGTTCGATATCCTCCGAATCATCGAAGGGGTCGCATAGCTCGCCGTCCTCGTTGATGCCCTTCAGCTCAAGGACGCCCTGGGTGCAGACCTTGTAGCAGCGGCCGCAGCCGATGCAGAGCTCGTCGGAAATGCTCATGATGTACTGCGGAACCCACGCGCTGCCGTCGCGGGTGGTGAAGGTACGCAAAGACATTCTCTCTCTCCTCTCTCGAAGGCTCTCAGGCGGCGGCCACGTCGGGGAACTGACGGATGGCGTTGATGCCTTCCTCCACCAGCTTCAGCGCCTTGGTTTCCATCTGAACGAGGTTCTCGTAGCCGAAGCGGTGCAGTTCGCGGACATGCGCGTTCACCGCGACCAGCCGGCCGGTGAGGATGACGATGCGGCCCCAGCCCTCGTGATGGATGTTCATGATCGGCGCGGCGGCGATGCCGGTTTGCTGCTCGATCAGCCAGCACACCGCCATGTAGATCTGCTCGACCCGCATCAGGATGTCGGGGTCGGGATCGCCGAACATCGGGATGTCGCGCTTCTGCACCTTGGTGACGATGAACGGCGCCAGCAGCTCCTCGTCGGTGTCGGATTCCATGGCGCCAGAGCGGTCCTGGGCGCGGATAAGCGCCAGCAACGCCGTGCAGAACGGGCGCGTGAGCGCCTCGCGGTTGGTATCATCCAGCTCCAGCATAGGCTTAATCCTCGTCGTCGATGAAGCGTTCGGGGCCGGCTTCCGAATCTCGGATCACCTTGCGCAGCCACGGCGGCGGGTTGGTCTTGAGCATGCCGCGGACCTTGTCGATCACGGACGAGATGGATTCATCGTCGGGCAGCTTGATGGGGTGGACGTGGGCGCGCACGACGCGGGCGGCAGCCGGGCCGCCGATGGCACGCACGAACAGCAGGGCCGAGCCCTCCAGCGCCTTGATCTTGGTGGCCAGGCGGTCGTCGCCGTCCTCCTGGTGCTTGCCTTCCTCTTGGCTCACATTGTCGAACTGGACGGCTTCTAGGAAGGTGTGCCCCTCAGGGCCCACATCGTAGAACATGAAGGTCTTCGCGCTGGCGAAGTGGGCATCCACCCGCTGGCGGTCCTGGGTAGCGAAGGCAACGCGCATATGTCCTCCTTTCACGGGCCGGTCCGGCCCCGATTTGTCCTGATCGGGCTCAACCAGCCGCAACCGCCGGGTCACCATGTCCGTGCTCCCCATGTCCGCGCTCGACATGATCCACCGGCACGCCGTGGCCATGGCCGGGGTGCTCCATCAGGATGTTGCCCAGGGTGAAGATCAGGTCCCGTGTACCGCGATAGCCCAGGGTGACCTGATGGGCGGCGCCCAGGCGATCAAAGACCGGAAAGCCGGCGCGATGCAGCGGGATGCCGTGGCGGCCGGCGATGAGCCGGGCATTGGCATTGGCGATGATGAGGTCGGCGCCGCCGGCTTCCAGGATCTGGTCTTCTAAGTCCTCGAAGTCGCCGATGATCGCTGTCTCGGACGGCAGCTCCGACAGATGGGGCGAGGGCAGGGTGGAGACCGCGCCGACGATGCGGGCGCCGACATCGGCGCACAGCCGGGCATAGGTCCACAGGAAGGATGGCTCGCCCGCCACCGCGATGGCACGGCCGGCGAAGAAGAAATGGCCGTCCAGCATGGCGTCCACCAGCTGCGAGCGCTGCCGCCGGTATTTGGCAGGCACGGGCACACCGGCGGCCGAAGACAAGCACACCATCAGCTTGTCCACCGCTTCCAGGCCGGTCAAGCGGTCGAATAGAACGAACGGCACGCCGGTTCGGGCCTGCAGCGTTTCCGCCGAGATGCGCATGTGCTCGCCCACTGCAATGGTCAGCATGGCGCGGTTCATGCCCTTGACCTGCTCCAGCGTGGTGCCGCCGAGCGTCGTGGGCACGTAATGGTCGGGCAGATGGCCGTCGAGCGAGCCCGACAGGTCTGGCAGGATCACCGCTTCCAGGCCGAAATCCTCGACGATCTCGCGAAGGGCTTCCACGTCGCCGGGGGTGAGGTGGCAGCCGGCCAGCACGTTGACACGCTTCAGCGGGGGCTGGGACGAGGCCGGCGGCACCAGATTGCGGATCATGGCGCCCACCGCCTTGCCCCAGCCGGTCTCCAGCGAGCCGTCGAAATCGGGGGCCGAGCAGTAGACCACGGCGGTGCCGGAGAGGTCCTTGTTGCGTGCCAGGATGCCCTTGAGCTCACCAGCGATATCCTCGCCGCGGGTCTCGGTCAGGGCGGTTGAGACCAGGCCGATGATCTTGGGATTGGCCCGCTTGGTCATGTTGAGCAGTGCCTGCTCCACCTGCTCACAGCCGCCGAGAATGGTGGATACCTCGTTCATGGCGGTGGTCTGCAGCGGGATGGCCTCACGGAAGTGGCGTACCAGCATGACTAGGGCGAAAGCGGTGCAGCCCTGGCTGCCATGGAACAGCGGCAGGCTGCCCTCCATGCCCATGAACGCCATGGCGGCGCCCAGCGGCGCGCTGACCTTCAGCGGACTGGTGGACAGGGCCTTGTTGTGGCTGATGACGAGAGCCATCTCACACCTCCCACGGAGCGGGTTTGCGCACCTGCTCCCAGATCGGGTTGTTGATCATCAGGTCGATCTGGTTGACCATCTCGACCATGCCGTCATAGGCGGCGAAGCCCACGTGGCGTTCCTGGTTGATATCCAGCCACGGCGTGCGGGCCTTCAGCGCCACGAATTGAGAGCGGCCGCCCGACAGCATCATGTCGGCCTTGCCATCCCTGAACATGGCGTACATGTCTTTGGGCGTGATGGCGTCGGCCAGCTTGTCCTCGTTGCCGCCCAGGCGTTCGAGGGCGCGCTGCTTGTCGGCCTCGGTGGCCTTGCGTACCGAAGAGCCGACCACCTCCATGCCGACTTCCTGCAAGGCCTGGATCACCGACCAGCTTTTGACGCCGCCGGTGTAGAGCAGCACCTTGCGGCCGGCCAGGCGGGCCTTGTAGGGTTCCAGCCGGGCCCAGGCGCGGGCTTCCTCCTCGGCGATCAGCGCCTCGGTGCGGTCGACCAGCGCCGGATCGGCCCCCTGCGCCACGAGCATGCGGGCAATGTTGCGCAGGGCGTCCGAGGTGTCCGAGATGCCGTAAAACGACCCCTCGTAATAGGGGATGTCCCACGTTTCCTTCATCTTGCGCGCCAGCGTGATGAGCGCCTGGCTGCACAGCACCATGTTGGCCTTGGCGGTATGGCTGGCGGCCACGTCGCGGTACCGGGCGTCGCCGGTGATTGAGCAGCGCAAACGGATGCCGAGACGGGCGAGCAGCGGGCGGAACTGGTCCAACTCGCCGGCCACGTTGTACTCGCCCAGAATGTTGATGTCGGTGGGACCCGCGTCGTCGGGCTCGACGGTGCCGATGACGTGCTCGAACAGCGCCTCGCCGCCCAGGCGGTTGCCCAGGTTCTTGGAGCCGACGAAGCCCGGGGCGTTGACCGGGACCACGGGGACGCCCAGGCGCTCCGTAGCGGCCTTGCATACCGCATCCACGTCGTCACCGATCAGGGCGCCGACGCAGGTTTGGTAGACGAACACCGCCGGTGGCTTGTGCTTGGCGATGGCCTGCTTGATGGCCTTGTAGAGCTTCTTCTCACCGCCATGGACGATGTCCAGGTTCTGCATGTCGGTGGTGAAACCCAGACGGTACAAATTGGAGCCCGTGCTCCATGAATTGCGGGTGTCCCAGGAATTGCCTTCGCAGGCGATGGGGCCGTGGACCAGATGGACCACGTCGGTGATCGGTTGCAAGGCGATCTTGGCGCCGTCGAAACAGCACCCGCCAGCAGCCGCACCGGGGGTCAGCGGCTTGCCGCAGCCCTTCTTGCGGTCCTTGTCCGACTTCGCCTGATTGGTGGCGCAGCCGGGCTCTTCGAATAGCTCGGCGATTTTGGCTTTGAGCATGGGTGGCGGCCCTCCTCATTTCAAAAGAGGATGGATGCAAGGATGGGGCCACACGTGGAC
>JAEZFE010000478.1 GCA_023437865.1 Pseudomonadota bacterium
CCGCCGCCCTGATGGTCTCGATGGGTCTGGCCGCGCCTGCGTTAGCCAAGGACGAGCTGGTGATCGGCATCAACCAGTTCCCGGCGACCTTCCACCCCAATATCGAATCCATGCTGGCCAAGACCTACATCTTGGATATGGCCATGCGTCCGTTCACCGCCTACGACGCCGAGTGGAAACTGGTCTGCATGCTGTGCGAGACCCTGCCGACCCTGGAGAACGGGCTGGCGAAACCGGAGAAATACAATGGGGTCGGCCAGGGGGTGGCGCTGACCTACACCATCAAAGCTGACGCCAAATGGGCCGACGGCACGCCGGTGACCACCGAGGACGTGCTGTTCACCGTTGATGCCGGCCGCCACCCGCTGTCGGGGGTGTCGAATTCCGAACTGTACCGTCGCATCCTCAAGGTGGAGGTGAAGGACAAGAAAACCTTCGTCCTCCACATGGACCGGCTGACCTTCGATTATAACGCCATCAACGATTTGCGGCTGGTGCCCGCCCATATCGAACGCCCGCGCTTCGAAAAGCCGCCGGAGTACCGCAACCGCACCGCCTTCGACCAGGACACCGCCAATCCGGGGCTCTACAATGGCCCTTACCGCATCGCCCAGGTGGTCCAAGGCAGCCACGTGGTGCTGGAGCCCAACACCCATTGGGCCGGGGCCAAGCCCGCTTTCAACCGCATCGTGGTCAAGACCATCGAGAACACCGCCGCCCTGGAAGCCAACATGCTGTCGGGCGGCGTCGACATGATCGCCGGCGAACTGGGCCTGCCGCTCGATCAGGCGATCGCGTTTGAGAAGCGCAATGGCAAGCGCTTCAACGTGGCCTACAAACCGGGCCTGGTCTACGAGCACATCGACATCAACCTGTCCTCGCCCATCATGGCCGACAAACGGGTGCGCCAGGCGCTGCTGATGGCGCTGGACCGCGAGGCGGTCAACAAGCAGCTGTTCGATGGCCGCCAGCCGGTCGCCGCCACCTCGGTCAATCCGCTGGACGGAGTGCATGCCGACGACGTCAAGCGCTACAAATACGAGCCCGCGCGCGCCGGCCAGTTGCTGGACGAAGCCGGCTGGAAGATGAGCGGCGGCGTGCGCCGCAACGCCCAGGGCGAACCGCTGGCGCTGGAATTGGGCACCACCTCCGGCAACCGCTCGCGCGAGCTGGTGGCCCAGGTGCTGCAAGCCCAGTGGAAGAAAGTGGGCGCCGACGTGCGCCTGCGCACCGAACCCCCGCGCGTGTTCTTCGGCGAAAGCGTCACCAAGCGCAAGTTCCCGCACATGGCGCTGTTCGCCTGGTATTCGGCCCCCGAGAGCGTGCCGCGCACCACCCTGCACTCCAGCCAGATCCCATCAGAAAAGAACAATTGGTCGGGCCAGAATTACCCCGGCTATTCCAATCCACGCATGGACGAGCTGATCGACGCCATCGAGGTCGAGCTGGACCGGCCCAAGCGCGTCGCCCTGTGGCGCGAGCTGCAGCAGCTTTATGCCGAGGAACTGCCGGCCCTGCCGCTGTTCTTCCGCGCCGACGCCTTCATCCTGCCGCATGCGTTGAAGGGGCTGGAGCCCACCGGCCATCAGGACCCGAGCACCTTGTGGATCGAGCACTGGCGCTGGGACGACCAGGCCGCGCCAAATCCGGCCCAGACCAAGAACGGGAAAGCCAAGGGCCGGTCGTGATCCATCACGTCCTAACCCGCGCCGTTCAGTCGGCCATCGTTCTGCTGGTGATGTCGTTCGTGGTCTACGGCCTGATGGGGCTGATGCCGGGCGACCCTATCGACCTGATGATCGCCTCCGACCCGCACCTGACCGCCGAGGATGCCCTGCGGCTGAAGGCGCTGTACGGGCTCGACCAGCCGTGGACTGAGCGCTATGTGCGCTGGCTGGGCCAGGTCATGCAGGGCGAGCTGGGCTATTCGCGGCTTTACGCCAAGCCGGTGCTTGATGCCATGCTGCCGGCGCTCGCCAACACAGCGCTGCTGATGCTCGCCGCCCTCGTGCTGGCGCTGGCGGTGGCCATTCCGTTGGGCATCGCCGCCTCGCTGCGCCCGGGGTCAGTGTTCGACCACGCCGTTAATCTGTTCGCCTTCGCCTCGGTCTCACTGCCGACCTTCTGGCTCGGCTTGATGCTGATCGTGCTGTTCGCCGTCGAACTGGGCTGGCTGCCCGCCTCGGGCATGCAGGAGGTCAGCGGCGGCGGGGGCCTGCTGGACCGCGCCCGCCACATGATCCTGCCGACGTTGACGCTGGGCATCGCCGGCATGGGCCAATATGTGCGCCACATGCGCGCCGCCATGCTGGGCGAGGCCCACCACGATTACGTCCGCACCGCGCGCGCCAAGGGCTGCGGGCCGGGCCGGGTGGTGGTGCAGCACCAGTTGCGTAACGCGTTGATCCCGGTCACCACCATCCTGGCTCTGGAAGTCGGCGGCCTATTTTCGGGTGCCCTGATCACCGAGACGGTGTTCGCGTGGCCGGGCATGGGCCGGCTGATCTATGAAGCGGTCATGGGCAACGACTTTAATCTCGCTCTCGTCGGCTTGCTGCTCGCTACCGCCATGACTCTGCTCGGCTCGATCCTGGCCGACCTGGCCTACGCGACGCTGGACCGCCGGGTGAGCTACAAATGAACCCGCAATCCCCCGCCGCCCGCGCCCTGCGCCTGCTCAGGCGCGACCGCCCGGCCCTGTTCGGATTGACGGTGCTGGTGCTGATGGCCGTCGGATCGCTGCTGGCGCCGTGGATCGCCCCCGACCCGGAAGCGCTGGACCTGTCGTCCATCCACGCGCCGCCGTCGTGGGAGCATTGGCTGGGCGGCGACGAATTGGGCCGTGATGTGCTGGCCCGCCTGCTCAACGGCGCCCGCGTCTCGCTGGCGGTGGCCGGCGCCACTGCGCTGCTGGCCGCCCTGATCGGCACCGGGTTTGGCCTGCTGGCGGGCTATTACGGCGGCAAGCTCGACGCGCTGCTGATGCGCTTCACCGACGGCGTCATGGCGCTACCCCTGCTGCCGCTGTTGATTGTGCTGGCCGCCATCGACCCGGCCAAGCTGGGCATTCCGGCCGATGTGCTCAGCTCGGAAGGCTTCGCCATCGGCCGGATCGTGCTGATCATCGGCGCGGGGGGCGGGACCACGGGGGCCCGCCTGGTGCGCGCCCAAACCCTGTCGGACAAGGCGCGCGACTATGTGCGCGCCGCCACCGCCATCGGCGCGCGCCCCCACCGCATCATGCGCCGCCACATCCTGCCCAACGTGGCCTCCCCCATCGTGGTGGCGACCACCCTGTCGGTGGGCAACATCATCCTGATCGAGAGCGCGCTGAGCTTCCTCGGCCTCGGCATCCGCCCGCCGCTGGCCTCGTGGGGCAACATGCTGACGGGTGCCATGAACGTGGTGTGGAGCGAACCCGCCCAGGCGCTGTGGCCCGGCCTCGCCATCTTCCTGACGGTGCTGGCGTTCAACCTGGTGGGCGACGGATTGCAGCGCGCCCTCGACCCGCGCGGCGAGGAGAATTAGCGCAGGATATCCTTCACGAGATCGACGATCACCCCCGTCGCCAGATCGACCAGGGCGACGTCGGAGCCGATCATCCGGTAGTCGTAGCCGGGGCGCATGGGCAGCTGAGTGTGTAGACCACCGGGCATCTTCTTAGCGATGCCGGGCGGCAGGGGCTTGCCGCGCGCCACCTTCTTGCGGATACCGGGCGGCAGATTGTCGCCGCCGACCATGCCGGGATGGGCCTGGGCGTAGTCGCGGATCAGCGCACGGGTGGCCGAGTCGATGATCACTTGGCCAAGGTCGCGCTCGGAGCTTCCGCGCTCGTACCCGCCGTCCTGGCGGTGGTGCTTGGGATCGGCGAGCGTTGGGCCGGCAAGCAGGGCAAGAGCGAGGGTGGCGGCGGCGGTGCGCTTCAGCATCGGGTCCTCCTGACCAATTTGCGCACAGTATACCCCTGCGGGTATGGCAAGAAGAAGGCTGTAAACCTGCGAGGCGCCGCCCAGCTATGCGGGTATGAACAGCAGGCCGAAGCCGAGGGTGGCGGTGGCCGCCCTTCTGTCCCTTGTGCTCGCGGTTCCGCCTGCCCTCACCCTTCTGACCCCCGACGAGGCCCTGGCACGCGCCAGGTCGAGCGGCGGCTATTCGCGTCCGGCCGTCCGCACGCCCAGCGTCAGCCGGGCGCCACGCGGCGGTGCCGACCTGGACGTGTCACGGCGCGGCTCGGCCGAGGCGTTGCAGCGTTACCGGGCGCAGAGCGAGCCCATGTACACCCGCCGCCCCAGCGCCGCCCCGCCCGCCGAGCGGGAAAGCCGGCGCGGCTATGCGCCGGTGCCGTCCTATGGCGGTGGCGGCCTCGGCGGGCTGGGCAACGCCATGCTGATGTGGTTCCTGCTCGACAGCCTGAACCGGCCCGCTAACGCCCAGTACTTTCATGACCATCAAGACGACCCGGCTTACCGCGCTTGGCGGCAGGAGGCCGACAGCCGCGCCCAGGCCGACCCCGAATTGCGGGCCAAGCTCCAGGAGCTTGACGGCCAGTTGGCCCAGCGCCAAGGCCAGCCGCGCAATCCCGCCGCCCAGCCGCCCCAACCCGAGAGCGGTGGCGGCGGCACGTTCCTGGTGGTGGCGCTGCTGGGAGGTGTGCTGGTGGTTTTGTGGTTCGCACGGCGCCGACGCGCCGAAAGCGGCGCGCTCGACCTCGCCAAGGGCATGGCGCGGCAGAAGATGGGGCTGGAGCCTGACCGTGCCTCGCCCTACCGCCTGGGCATGACGCTGACGCTCGATCCGGCACCGTTCATCCTTGCCGGCTCGGCCATCAAGGCGCACCCGCCCGCCGGCACCACCGGCAGCGTCACCGCATTGGGGCGGCTGGAGGGCGCGGCGATTCTCGACCGTTTGTACCTGACAGAGGGGTTCTTCCAGCTTCACCGGGTCGGCGGCCAGGTGGACGAATGCCGCTGGTTCAGCCCGCTGGACCAGATCACCCCGGCGGACGAGCAGGAATGGGCGTTCTGGTTGGACCGGGCCGAAGGAATGCTGGGCTGGCCCACCTTCGAAACCAAGGACGGCACGCTCTACGACCGCGCCTGGATGCCCGGCAGCCATCGCATCGAGCCGCATGCCTTCACCGAGCGGGTGACCGAGGTGACCGGGACCACATCGCGCCGGCTGTCGGTGATGCTGTACGCCGCTTCCACCGGGGCGGCGCCGCCTGCGCCCGAAACCGAATACATCCTGGTCGCCGCGGTCGAGGATACCGGGCGGGCCTGGATCGAAATCCATGCCGGCATCGACATCAATGCCGCCGGCCTGTCCCTTCCCACATGAGGTGATGCATGCAATGGCGCCTGGTCCTCGATTCCGTGGGCAGCGGCCTGCCGGTGCTGGTGGTGCATCTGGCGGCGACGCTGCTGCTGCTGGGCGTCGGCATCGCCGGCTACATGGCGATCACGCCCTTTCACGAGCGCCGGCTGGTGGCTGCCGGCAATCCGGCGGCGGGGCTGGTGCTGGGCGGCACGGTCATCGCCCTGGCGG
>JAEZFE010000520.1 GCA_023437865.1 Pseudomonadota bacterium
TGACCAAGCCGACCGTGGCCGACACCCTGTGCGCGACCGAAGTGACCGAGCCGCTAAAGGCTCAGCCGATCGACCCGCCGACCCTGGCCATGATCTTCGCCGTCAATGACAGCCCGTTGGCTGGCACCGAGGGCGACAAGGTCACCAGCCGTGTCATCGGTGCCCGTCTGATGCGCGAGGCCGAGTCCAACGTCGCCATCCGCATCACCGAGCAGGACTCCCGCGACGCCTTTGAAGTGGCCGGCCGTGGCGAATTGCAGCTCGGCGTGCTGATCGAGACCATGCGTCGCGAAGGCTTCGAGCTGTCGGTGTCGCGTCCGCGCGTGCTGTTCCAGACCGACGAGAACGGTCAGCGCCTCGAGCCCATCGAGGAAGTCTTCATCGACGTGGACGAGGAATTCTCCGGCGCCGTGGTCGAGAAGATGACACTGCGCAAGGCTGAGCTGACCGGCATGCGCCCGTCGGGCGCCGGCAAGGTCCGCGTCACCTTCCTCGCCCCGTCGCGCGGCCTGATCGGCTATCACGGCGAGTTCCTCACCGATACCCGCGGCACCGGCCTGATGAACCGCGTGTTCCACGGCTACGCCCCCTACAAGGGCCCGATCGAGGGCCGCCGCAACGGCGTGCTGATCTCGAACGCCGGCGGCGATTCGGTGACCTATGCCCTGTGGAACCTGGAAGACCGTGGCCCGCTGTTCATCACCGGCGGCGTCAAGGTGTACGAGGGCATGATCGTCGGCGAGCATTCGCGCGGCAACGACCTCGAGGTCAACGTGCTCAAGGGTAAGCAGCTCACCAACGTCCGCGCCTCGGGCAAGGACGAGGCGGTGCGCCTGACCACCCCGCGCAAGATGAGCCTGGAACAGGCCATCGCCTACATTCAGGACGACGAGCTGGTGGAGGTGACCCCCAAGTCCATCCGCCTGCGCAAGCGTCTGCGCGATCCGAACGAGCGCAAGAAGGCCGAACGCGCGGCCAAGGACTGAAGCTGAAAGGGCGCCCCTCGGGGCGCCCTTTTTATTTCTATGCCGCCGCCCTGACGCTGGCGTCCTTGATCGGCAGGTGCACCAGCGTGGCGAACACGCCCGCCACCACCGTGCTCATCCACATGACGTCGTAGGACAAGGTGGCGTCGTAGACGATGCCGCCGAGGAACGAGCCCAGGAATGCCCCCACCTGGTGCGAGAAGAACACCACGCCGAACAGCATGCCGATGTAGCGCGGGCCGAACAGGCCGGCGATCAGGCCGGTGGTGGGCGGCACGGTGGACAGCCACAGCAGGCCCATGGTGGCGGCGTAGGCCAGCAGCGTCACCTCGGTCTTCGGCCCCAGCACGAACAGCAAGGTGGCGATCGCGCGGGCTAGGTAGATGGCCGACAGCAGGTATTTGGCCCGTACTTTCAGCCGCCCGGCCACATAGGTGCCGATGACGTTGAAGCCGCCGATGACCAGCAGCGCGGTGGCGCCCGCCCCCTTGCTCATGCCGCACAGCGCCAGATAGCCGGGCAGGTGCACGCCGATGAAGGCGAGCTGGAAGCCGCAGACAAAGAAGCCGGCGGTCAGCAGGCGGTAGCCGGAATGGCCCCAGGCCTCCGACAGCGCCTCGCGGATGGATTGCGGGTGGGCCAGCGCCGCATGGGCGGCGCGGGCAGCAATCTCGCCCTTGTTCAGCACCAGCGCCATGGGGATGCTGGCCAGCGAGAAGGCGGCCAGAACCCAGACGGTGGTGGTGGCACCCAAGGAACCGATCAGGCCCTGGGTCATCGGGATCATGGCCATCATGCCCAGCGACCCCAAGGCCGAACCGGTGCCCATGGCAGCAGTCCGGTGCTCCGGGCTGACCGCGCGGCCCACCGGCCCCAGCACCACCGAATAGGAGGTGGCGGCGAGGCCGAAGCCGGAGATGACCCCCAGGCCGATTACCGTGGGCCATTGTCCGCCCCAGGCCACCAGCATCATGCCGAGGCCGAAGGCCAGCGCGCCGGCAGCGGCGACGCGGGCGGCGCCCCAGCGGTCGGCGGCGGCGCCGGTGAAGGGCTGGAACGCCCCCCAGAACAGATTGTGCATGGCCACGGCCAGCGAGAAAGTGGCGAGTGGCCAGCCGCGGTCGGCGGACAGCGGTCCGATCAGCAGGCCCTGGGCCTGCCGCGAACCCATGGAAACGCTCATCATCAGGCAGCCGCCGATGAAAATGGTGAGCACGGCGGGGGTCAGCCAAGCGGGACGGCCCATGACAACCTCGGCAATTCTTGATCAGGATGAGCAGGGTAAGCGGCCTTCCGCCAGCACTGCAAACGAGTTGTCGTTGCCCGCGGCGTTAGCTTTTCTAAGCCCTGACAGAACCCTCTGGTGGCGCTATCCTGATGGACCGAGCAACCGAAGGGAAGCGCGCCATGGCGGCAACCGTCCGGCTGATGCCCCATCACGACCCGCATTGGCGGGACAAGGTGACCGAACTCAGGGAGCGCCATGCCAGGCTGCTGTCGCACGATGGCCTGCTGACGTTGGCCGAGCAGCGCGAGTTAATGGCGCTGCGCGAGGCCATGGACAAGGCGCTGAACTCCCGCTTCCGCACCACCGTCGAATACCGCGATTACTATTTTGCCCGCGCCCGCCAGTTGCTTGATGATGAGGGGATCGACATGGATCTGCCCGAGGTTCCGGCCGACGCGACCGTGGAAGAGATCGACCGGGTGCTGGGGCTGGTCTGGGCGGCGGTGGAAGTGACGAACAGCGAAACCTTTTGATCTGGGTGAACGCTAAAAATCGCCAATAATTTTACGCACTTCCGTATGAGTTGCCGGCATGGCTGAGCCCTATGCTTTCGCATAAGTCGTCTGCTTCTTACGGGTTAAGATGAGCCTCAGTGAAGCTCCTTGGTGGGCGGGAGGCAGCGATGTTTCTGGTACGAGTGGATCGCAGCAGCGACAGACGCTATCAGCCGCTCACGGTCAAGACTGCCGAATACCTGTACGACTTCGCGGCGTTCATCGCGCGCTCCATCCCCGACGCCGAGGTTCATGCCCGGCTGGGATTGCAGGCCGGCGACGAGGTGGTGTTCCTGGGCAAAGCGCTCGAAGACGAAGGCAGCGAGTTGTTCTGATGAGGCGGGAGGACAAGACCATGATCACCCTCGACCTGATGTCCAATGGCCATTATCCGCCACTCGACAGCCGCACTCCGGAGGAACTGTTCGAACTGGCCGTCAAGATCGCCACATCGCTGGACAACGTGCGGGTGGTGGTTCCGGTGGGCGATCGCCCCGAGGAAAGAGTGGTTCTCACCAGCAAGCTGATGCGCCGGCAGGGTGCCGCGCTGTTCTAGAAGCCGGCGCCTTGACGGGGCTTTTCTCTAGCTGCCGCCGGCCCCGACATAGAATTGCCAGCCGAACCACCGCCACCGCCCTTCCAGCGAGGGCGCGGTGCAGTTCAGCCGAGCCCGCCCCTGGGGCAGTGGCTTCGTCATGCGCACCTCGATACGTGGGCCCAGGCGCTCGATGACGGCGCGGCCCTCGTGCGAGGTGTAGCAGGCCAGATGCTCCATGCCGGGAACTTCGGATGCCAGCGTGAAGCCGAAGGCGGGCGGGTTGGCGCCGATACGGGGGTCGGCGGGGGTGACGTCCACTGCCGGCAAGGGCAGCGAGCGCACCGCGAGGCGGAAGCGCTCCGCCTCGCCATAGGTCTCGTTGAGCGGAAACCGCGGCAGGAAGAACAGGTCCGACTTGCTCCATACCGGTCCCGAATGCTGGCCGAACGCCGCCTTGAATCCGGCGGCGCGGGCGATCTCGACCGCCTCGCGGCTCATCTCGCCATAGGGCCATGCCAACAGGTCCGGCGCCTTCCCCAATTCGGCTTCGAAACGAATGTGTGCGCGGTGCAGGTCCTCGGCTACCGCCGAGGCGGCCAGCGCCGGCATGTGGGGGTGGCCGGCGCCCTGGCTGCCGATGGTGACCAGGGACGAGGCGGCCAGTTGGCGCAGCTGCTCCCAGTTCATGGAATCGACACTGCCGCGGTCGGCTTCATCGGTGCCCACGAATACGGTGAAGGGTAGGCCGGCGGCCTGCAGGCGTGGCCAGGCGTGCTCCCACACGCTGGCCCAGGCGCCGTCGATGGTCAGCGCCACCGTCTTGTCAGGCAGTGGCTTGCCTGTCCGCAGTGCGTCCACCACCTGAGGCAGCGGCAGCACGGTGTAACCGCCGGATTTCAGCTCGGTGATCTGGGCCGCCAGTTGGTCAAGCCGGGTGTTCGTGGCTGGCGTGCGGTCGTCGTCGAAACGGTTGTAGGTCACCACCACCGCCGAATCGGCCGCCCATGCCGATGCGGTGGCGAAACCCGCCACTACGGCGAGTGCCATTGCCAGAAACACTCTGTTTCCCATCCTGGCCTTACCCCTTTTCGCTGGTGCGACTACATTGGGCGGAGCGAATCGCAACCATGCGGCGTTGCACCATCTTTTACGACAGGAGAAAGCAGATGACCACCCCGCTGGATGACCGGGCCCTGGACCAGCTGTTCCGCGACGCCCGCACCCACTCGCGCTGGCTAGACAAGCCCGTACCCGAGGCGCTGCTGCGCCAGGCGTGGGACTTGGCCCGCATGGGGCCGACCTCTGCCAACACTCAGCCTGCCCGCGTGGTGTTCGTCACCTCGCCTGCGGCCAAGGCGCGGCTCAAGCCGGCGCTGGACGCGGGCAACGTGGACAAGACCATGGCGGCACCGGTCACCGCCATCGTCGCCCACGATATGGAGTTTTACGAGGCGCTGCCGCGCACCTTCCCTCATGTCGACGCCCGCGCCTGGTTCATCGGCAAGGAGGAGGCCATCCGGGTCACCGCCTTCCGCAACGGCACGCTGCAAGCTGGCTACCTGCTCCTGGCGCTGCGGGCGCTGGGTCTCGATTGCGGCCCCATGAGCGGCTTCAACAATGCCGCCGTGGATCAGGATTTCCTCGCCGGCACCAGCTGGAAGAGCAACTTCCTGATCAATATCGGCTATGGCGACCCTGCCGCCCTGCATGGCCGCAATCCCCGCCTGGATTTCGACGAGGCGTGCCGGATCGCCTGAGGCCTATAGCTTCGGCTTCGGCAGGTGGCTGATATCGACGCCTGCCGCCCAGCCGCCGATGACGGCGATCACCGTCACCAGGCCCATTTCGATGAAAGAGCCGGTGCCGCACAGATTGAGGGTGAAGCGGCGCTTGGCCGGCCACAGCAGCGGCACGCCCGAAGGTGTCAGGCTGTCGGCGGCCAAGTGCGACAAATAGCCGATGATGACCGGGGCCGCCACCCATTGGCTGCTCAGGAAGGCCAGGCCGAACACGCAGGCCAGTACCGCCAAGAGGGAATGGGTGATGCCGCGGTGGCCGAACACCATCGAAATCGGCACCGAGATGGGGCGCAGCTTGCGGCCCGCCCAGGATTGCGGGTGGTCGATGTCGGGCAGCAGCGATCCCAGGGCGGCGGCGGCCAGGGCCTGCGGGTCAGCGGGGGTGCCGCCGGTCAGCTTGGCGGTCAGTGCCCAGGCGGCGGCGCCCACCACCACGTGTGAACCGGCCATCATGACCGAAAGCCCAGCATACATGCGTCAAACGGTTGAGTTCCCAACTTGCACATAATCGGGTAAAGTCCCTATTCCTTCGTATAGCGAGGCCAGTTTCTGTTGGGGGAAGCCGCATGTCCATAGCCTGGCGCGACGCCATGTGCGTGGGAGACCCGACGGTGGATGAGGACCACAAGCACTTGGTCGATCTCATCAACGTCTTCGAAAAGGCCATTGTGGGCGATGTCGACCACAAGCGGGTCGCCCGCGTCCTGTTGGGCTTGGTTGATTACACCGGTCAGCACTTTGCGCGCGAGGAACAGCTTCAGCTCGCCATCCGCTATCCCTACCACGAGAGCCACCGGCGCTCGCACCGCGACGTGCTGAAGAAGCTGTCGGACATCGTCACCGAATATTCAGTCGCTCCTGCCGGTCCGGCGCGTGACCGCATGGTTCGCGACCTTGCCAATTTCCTCAAGGAATGGCTGGTCGATCATATCATCCAGTCGGATCTGCGGATGAAGCCCTATGTGCTGCAGATGCAGGCCCAGCAGGCCGAGGCCCTGCGCCGCAAGCGCGAGGCGGTGGCCACCAGCCAACGGATGGCGGGGGTGGAACCGGTTTTGGAACCGCTGGGTAAGGGGTAATGGTGGGCGGACGCTAATTCCGCCACAATCGGGCGCGAAAACGGATTACTCGTTGGCGGCTTTCAGCACCGCGCGGGCCTCGTTTTCGTCGATCTGATGCAGGTCTTTCAGATGGATTTCCCAATTGCCGACGAACTCCTGCACCGCCAGGGTCAGGCATTCGTCCAGGCTGTGGCCGGTCTTTTCGGCCAGGGCGTGCAGGCGCTCTTTCAGCTCGGTCGGAATGGTGACCGCGAGGGTTTCCATGCTTTCGTCCTCTAAGGGGCCTGCCGATGGGAAGGGGGCCATCCTACAGCCAATGTCACGGCGTTGCCAGTTCCGATGCTCGCGCCTGCCATGGTAGAAACCCCCATGCCCAGCCATACGCCCCCGTCGCGCCGTCCCTCCGCTCTCTCGCTTGAGATCGACCCCTCCGACCGTCTGCGCCCGAGCAGCGGCGAGCCGCCGCGTGGCGGTGGCGGCGGTGGACGCGGCGGCGATGGCGGTGGGGACGCGCCCAAGCCGCGGCGCGAGAAGAAGCCGCCGAAGAAGGCCCGCAAGGGTCCCAAGCGTACTTGGGT
>JAEZFE010000524.1 GCA_023437865.1 Pseudomonadota bacterium
GCCAGGACGTCCTCGCCGGCGGCTCCGGCGCCGACCAGTTCCGCTATCTCACCCCGTCGGACGGCGCCTATGTGTCCACGAACGTGACCAAGGGCACCGCTAAGGGCGACACCCTGATCGACTTCACCAGCGGCATCGACAAGGTGTGGCTGGACGATGCGGGCTTCCACCTGGCGGCCGGCACCGCCAGGCAAGGCTTCACCTTCGCCGAAATCACCGCCGCCTTCGACGGCACCAATGCCGGCACCAGCGAATTCACCGCCGGACGCGCCAGTCTGGTGCAAGATTCCACCGGCACAATCTATTACGATCCCAACGGCAAGGCCGCCGGCTATCACGTGCTGGGGACCCTGCAACCTGGGGCACACCTGGCGGCGTCGGATATCATCATCGCCTGAAGGTCAGGCGATCCTCGACCGAGGGGCCGTCGAGCCGGATCGTCCTGGGTGGCGGCGGTGCCTGCGGCTTCTCACGGAACGCCATGACATCGCCGGGCCCGGGCAGCGTGGTGACGAACTCCACCCGGCGCGGCACCTCGTGGGCGGCGCGGCGCTGGGCCACATAGGCTTGCAGTTCAAGCGCCAGCCCTACCTCGCCGATCTCGCCGGGGGCAGGAATGACGAACGCCTTCAACTCGCCATGGGGGGTGGGGTGCAACGCGACAGCGGCCACCTTGGGGTGCCAAGTCAGCGCGTCGCGCAATTCGTCCAGCGGCACCGGCAGGCCGTCCACCAGGACGTGGCCCTCCTGGGGCGCCGGAGGTTCGGGCCATAGATAGCCGTCCAGGTCGCGGCTACCCACAATGCCGGTCATCAGCCAGCCCGAGGGCAGACGCGAGCGCGCCGGCACGGATTGGTTCCAGTGCAGCAGGAAGGCCCCGGGCGCACCGGGTGCCAGTGACAACATGCCACGCTCGCCCGCCCGCATGGGGCGCCCGCTGGCATCCACCGGTTCCACGGTCACGCCCGGCGTGGCGCGGCCCGGAGAGGTCGGGCGAAGCTCCTGTAGAGCCGCATTGTTGGCCGCCACCGCGCCGGTTTCGGCGACACCCCAGATCTCGTGGACAGTGGTGCCGAACACGCGCGCCACCAGGTCATGCTGGGCGGTGTTCAATGGCGCCGGCCCGGTGGCCAGCGCCCGCAGGATGGGGTGGGGGGCATGCAGTGCCGCCTCGGCTAGGGACATCAGGCCGAAGGGCGGGGCATAGGCGGCGCGCACGCCGTGGCGGCCCATCAGCGATAATTGCTGTTCGGCCCCCAGGCTGGCCGGGCCGGCGACCACCGGCACGCCGTGATGCCAGGCGGGTAGCAGCGCCCACAACAACCCCTCGAAGCCCATCCACTCGGCGGGCGTCCAGAAGATGTCGCCCGAATGGGGGAAGAATCCCAGCGCCATCTCCACCGGCGGCAGATTGCCGGGTAGCGCGCGGTGGGCGTGCAGCACGCCGACTGGCTTGCCGCAGGCATGTTCGGGATAGAACAGCAGCGCCGGATCGTCCGCGCCGGTGACCACAGGGTTGAACGCGTCCGACGACGCTTCCATGGCCGACCACATCTCGGTGCAGTCTGCTGGCGCGGTGTCGGCCACCAGGATGGTGGCGAGCGCGGGCGCGCCATCGCGAGCAGCCAGGATGCGCGGGGCCACCGCCTGTGCCACGACGGCCGCCACCGCACCCGAATCCGCCAACCGCCACGCCAGCGGCAACTCGCCCAAGGCGACCGGCACCGGAACCGCCACCGCGCCCATCTTTAGCACGGCCAGAAGCGCCACTGCCGCCTCAACCGATGGCCCGAACGAGATCACCACCCGGTCGCCCGGCGCCACCCCGGATGCGGCCAACACATTGGCTAGGCGGTTGGAGAGAACCCGGAGCACATGGAAGGTGTAGCGTTCGACCGACCCATCGGCGGCCTCGACGATCAGCGCCGTGCGGTGCCCGTCGGCGCCGGCCATGGTCTGGCGGTCGCACACGTCGAAGGCCATGTTATACCGCTCGGGAATGCGCCAGCGAAATGTCCGGCACGCTTCCTCATAGCTCTTGCACGGTTTCAACATCCTCAGCCTTCCAGCGGGTTCATGTCCTCGAACCACAGATACGTGTCGAGGTCGTCGAACACGACGCCGTCAAAGCCGGCATCCATGATGGCGATGAGGTACTTGCCCAACAATTCCTTCCACTTGGGATCGGCGAGGTCGGTGATGAAATGGCCCGGCGCGCCCTCGACGGGGGCCACCAGATAGGGCGGGTTGCCGGTCTCCCAGCCCTTTTGCCAGTACCAGCGGCGGTCAAAGGCCCTGCCGATGGGCATGTCGGCCAGCACCAGGCGCGGGGCGCCCAGCTCCTTGAAGCGCAGGCGGTGCACGTCGTCCTTGGTCAGGCCCTGGTTGCCCCGGTGGGCCACATCGATCAGCAGGGCATCATGGTTGGTGCGCTCCATGGCCATGATCCATTCGGCCTTGGTGCCGAAGCGATCGGCGCTCAACAGCGGCATCCAATTGCGCACCGCCGTGATGGTGGTTACCGGCTGGGCGTTCTCGGCGCGCGGATGGCCCTTTTGCAGGCGGGTGAGGGTATCGGCGTCGGTGGCCGCATAGGTCGCCACGCGGTCGCGCTCGGCGGCCTTATAGGCGGCGTCCACCGCCTTCTGATCCTTGCAATCGTCGATCGACAGGATGCGCCGTCCCTCCAGACGCAAGGCGTTCAGGGCATAGATCAGGCGGCGCTGGCGCTCTTCGCGCTCGGCGGTGCGGCGCAGTTCGGCGGCCCTGCGCAGCTCCTCCTTGGGGTCCAGGCTGAACGGGCCGAACGGCGTGGGCACCGGCGGGCGGTTGATGCCGCGTGCCTTCTCGTCGGCGAGCTGGGCGTCCAGCTCCAGCCGGTCCTTGATGGCCTTGTCGAGCGGCTTGTCCAAGGCGTCGGGGCCGCAATACAGCCCATCGACTACCATGCCGTCGAGCACCTTCACGTATGGGCGGAAGGTAGCGCGCAACGGCAGCCGCTTCTCGAAGGTCTGGCCGGCGGGATCGCGGATCTCCTCCCACGCCGCCTCGCGCTCGCCCTTCACCACCAGTTCGGGCGCGCCGCGCACCAGCACGACGAAATCGGGCTTTCGCGTCTTGGCATAGGAGGCCAGCTCGATGACCACCTTGCGCCATTCCTCGCGGTGATTGGGAATGCTGCGCACCGGCGGCGGCTGCCAGTCGCGCGGCTTTTCGACGGCGCCGGCAGCGGCGGGCAGCATGGCCAAGGCAAGGGTGAGGATCAGACGCTTCATCGGGCAAACTCCCGCACCAGTTCGGCCAGGGCCAGGCAAGAGGTCAGGCCCGGCGATTCAATGCCGTACAACGCCACCACGCCCGGCACGCCGTGGTCGCTGGGGCCATGAATTAGGAAGTCCTTGGCCGGGTCGTCGGGACCCTGGATCTTGGGGCGGATGCCGGCATAGGCGGGTTCGAGCGCACCGTCGGGCAGCCCCGGCCAATAGCGGCGGATGGCGCCATAGAAGGACTCGGCACGCTGCGGCGCCACCACGTAATCCTCGCGGTCGATCCATTCCACATCGGGGCCGAAGCGGCCGCGCCCGGCCATGTCCAGCGTGTAATGCACGCCCAGGCCGGCAGCCACGGGCACCGGGTAGACCAGGCGCTGGAACGGCATGCGGCCAGTCAGGGTGAAGTAGCTGCCCTTGCACAGGTAATCGGCGGGGACGTGCGGCAGGCCCAGCGAGCGGGCCACTGTGCAGGCATGCAGGCCGGCGGCGATCACCAC
>JAEZFE010000540.1 GCA_023437865.1 Pseudomonadota bacterium
CCACGAATAGATGGATTGGTCGTCGTCGCCGACGCAGCAGATGTTGCGGTGCTTCTGCGCCAGCAGGCGCAGCCACAGATACTGGGCGACGTTGGTGTCCTGATACTCGTCCACCAGGATGTAGCGGAACTGGCCCTGATACTGCTCCAGGATTTCGGGAAAGCTCAGGAACAGGGTCAGATTGTGCAGCAACAAATCGCCGAAATCGCAGGCGTTCAGGGTGATCAGCCGCTGCTGGTACTGGGCATAAAGCTCCTGGGCGCGGCCGCCGGCCATGTCCGAGGCATGCTCGGCGGTTAGCTTGTCGGGCAGCAGGCCGCGATCCTTCCAGCGCTGGATGGTGCCCATCAGCGCCTGAGCCGGCCACTTCTTGGTATCGACGTGCTCGGCTTCCATCACCTGCTTGAGCAGGCGCAACTGGTCGTCGGAATCGAGGATGGTGAAGTTGGATTTCAGCCCCACCGCCTCGGCATGGCGGCGCAGGATGCGCACGCACAAGGCATGGAAGGTGCCCAGCCAGCAGCCCTCGGCGACCGGGCCGATCAGATGGGCCACACGCTCGCGCATCTCGCGCGCCGCCTTGTTGGTGAAAGTCACCGCCAGGCATTGCCACGGCTGCGCCCTGCGCGAGGCCAGGATGTGGGCCAGCCGGCTGGTCAGCACCTTGGTCTTGCCGGTGCCCGCGCCCGACAGCACCAGGACCGGACCGTCGGTGGTGGTGATGGCCTCGCGCTGCTCGGGGTTCAGGCCTTGCAGCCATGGCGCGTCCGCCGGCACCTCGATGGGGCCGGAGGCGGCGCGCGGCGCCGGCTGGAACGGGTCGGGGAGGTCGTCGTCGAGGTCGAATGGATCGGACATGGAGCGGAATATAGTAGGAACACCTCTCTTTGGCAGCCCCAAAAAAAGCACCCTCACAGGCGGAGCTGCTGCTCCGCACCGCGATGGCATGGCGTCAATCACTCGCAAGGAGGGAGGCTTACCGACAAGCGCGCGGACTGCCCGGGTTTAAGCCCGAGCCGCGCCCCCAGCTTCGTGTCGATGACAACGTCCGACTGCCCGCCATCGCTAGAGATGACCGCCACCTTGGCGAGGACGGACACAACGCCTTCAACCTGCTCGCTGTGCAGGATGATGGGGCAACCGGGCCGCCCGATTACTTGCGCCAGCCTATTATTCAGGCGGACCACCGAGGACGGGCTCGAGGACTTATCGACAGCCACGACCACAGACATAGTCACCTCACTCGGCGAGGGCGGCTGGGAAGGCTGCGGTACGGCCCCCCACCCACCCAAGGGGGCGTAAGTGGCAATGAAAGCAGCCGCGGCCGCGATCACGATATGGCTTACGAGGCGGGTGGCCATCCATTGGACCAGGTCAGCGAGAGAGCGAAAGCCCCCGCCCGACTGGCGAAGATAGCTGGCCGAGGGCGCCGAAGCACCCGGGCAGGGGTTGATTTCGTTGGCGTTGTTGTCGTCGGTACCGTTCGTATCGCTGGTCATCAGGAAGCCTCCTTCGAGCGTTCAATGAAATGTTGACAAGGAACCCGCGACCGGCCTAAGAAGGAGGTGGAACAACTTTCTTGAAGCCGACCGGCGCCAGGGCCCCGTCCAATTGGTTATGGGCGCGAAAACCTGGTTTTACCACCTTTGGTGACGCCCTGTCAATAGTCAGGGTGCGTCGTGGCGTGCTTTTTCAGGCACGCCCCTGGGAGCGACGCCTAAAGCGACAAGCTCCGCTCATGGATCAGCTCATTCTCGCCGTTTTCGTGCTCACCTATCTCGGCATGGCGCTCGGCCGCGTGCCGGGGCTGAAGCTCGACCGCACCGGCATAGCGCTGCTGGGCGTGGTGGCGCTGCTGGGCGCCGGCGTGGTCGATCTGGAGCAGGCCGGAGCGGCGGTCGACATGCCGACGCTTCTGCTGCTGTTCGCGCTGATGATCGTCTCCAGCCAGTTCCAGGAGGCCGGGTTCTACACCCACGCCGCCGCCCGCGTGGCCGCCGCCAAGGGGACGTCCGAGCGCCTGCTGCTGCTGACCATCGTGGTGGCCGGACTGCTGTCGGCGGTGTTGGCCAACGACATCGTGGTGTTCGCCATGACGCCGGTGGTGGCCGACGGCATCCGGCGGCGGGGGTTGGACCCCCGACCGTTCCTGCTGGGCCTGGCGGGCGGCGCCAATGCCGGCTCGGCCATGACCATCATCGGCAATCCCCAGAACATCCTGATCGGCCAAGTCGGCGGGCTGGATTTCTGGCGTTTCCTGCTGGCCTGCGGCGTACCGGGCCTGCTGTCGCTGGGCGTGGTCTATGGCGTGTTGAGGGCGGTGTGGCGCAAGGAACTGGCCGCCGAGCCGGTGCCGGTGCCGCCCGAACCGCTGCCCCAGGCCGACCCCTGGCAGACCGCCAAGGGCGTGGCCGCCATCGTGCTGCTGCTGGCGCTGTTCGCCACCCCGCTGCCGCGCGAGATCGGGGCCCTAATGGCGGCGGGCGGGCTGCTGCTGAGCCGCCGCATGGCCAGCCGCGACATGATCGGCGCGGTCGATTGGCACCTGCTGGTACTGTTCGCCTGCCTGTTCGTCATCACCGACACATTCGCCGACACCAGCTTCGCCTGCATGGGCGCCGAGATGCTGGCCGAAAGCGGGCTGATGCCCCACCGCCTCGCCGTCATGGGACCACTGATGCTGGCGGCCAGCAACACCATCGGCAACGTGCCCGCCACCATGCTGATCCTGTCGGTGTGGCCCATCGGCGAAGAAGGCCCGCTCTACGGCATGGCGCTGCTGTCGACGCTGGCCGGCAACCTGCTGCTGGTCGGCAGCCTCGCCAACATCATCGTCGTCGAGCGTGCCAGCCGCGCCGGAATACGCCTGGGCTTCGTCGATTTCGCCCGCGCCGGCATCCCCATGACGCTGGCGACCATGGCCCTGGCCATGGCATGGCTGGGGGCATTGGGCTGGATGGGGTGGTGAATGATCAGAAAGCTAATGTTGCTCGCCGCAAGCCTAGCCCTCGCCTCCCCAGAGACGTCCGCCAACATGTCCATCACCAGCTTCAAGGCCGGCGGCCTGGTGATGGAGAAGACCGCGCAGGTCGCGATCGCCGAAGAGGACCTGCACTTATCGCCCTTTCTGGTGTCGGTGCGCTATCTTTTCCGCAACCGAACCGACCGGCCCATCACCACCCGGGGCGCCTTCCCCCTGCCGACACTCGATGTGGAAGCAAGTTATAACGACCGCGTGGGGATCGGTTGGCTGGGCCATTCGGGCTGGAACCCTGTCGAGTTTTCTGTCCGCGTGGATGGCCGCCCCCTCGAACCCTCCATCAATGTGCGGGCGAAGGTGGGCAAGCGCGAGGTTTCCGCTATCCTGCGCCAATACGCCATCCCGCCCACCAATGCCGCACGCCAATTGGTGGACCGCATGGACACCCTCTCGCCACAGGAGAGGGATGCCTTGATCGCGCAAGGGGTGCTGAGGTGGTGGGAAGAGGGCAGGTTCGCGTCGCCTAACTGGCAGGTAACGCTCAACTATCATTGGACCATGGAGTTTGCCCCCGGACGGGACACCGAGGTCGAGATCTCGTACCGGCCGCTGGCGGGCGGGGCCACGATGTACGGGGAGCCTTCCTTCGACCGCTCGGTGTGCCTTCGGGGCTGCGAGAAGCACAAACCGTTCATCGTACAAAGAAGCCCATGCCGCAGCGACCCGGACACCAAGCGCTTGCAGGAGATGTATCGGACCCAGGACTCATTCGCATCCACAGAGTTCGGCTACGTGCTCAAGACCGGACGCAACTGGGCGGGACCGATCGGGCGCTTCCGCCTGACCTTGGACACAGTCAAGCCAGATGCGGTCTTAGATCTCTGTCCCGCATCCATCAGGAAGCGCCTGCGCCCCAACGGGCCGGCGAAATTTGTCTTCGAGGCCGAGAATTTTATGCCTCCCGCCGATATCGACATCGGTCTTTACACCAATGATTTTCTGGACTGGCCTGACTGATCGGGGCAATTCACGCCGGAACTTTCCTGCGCAAATCATATCCCTGCCCGACCGCCGCCAACACAATGTTGGCGCAGGCCTGGGAATCCGACAGCGCGTCGTGGTGATTCAGCTCCAGGCCCAGGTAATCGCAGACATTGGGCAGCTTGGTGGGGCGGATGTTCCACACCTCGCGGGCCAATTGCACCGTGCACAGGAAATGCTTGCGCGGCAGCGTGATCCCATAGGCGGCGCAGCAACCCTCCAGCACCTTGCGGTCGAAAGGCGCGTTGTGGGCAGCGAGGAAATCGGCCCCCGCGATAGCCTCGGCCAGATCGGGCCAGACG
>JAEZFE010000543.1 GCA_023437865.1 Pseudomonadota bacterium
GCCAGATCCAGCGCCATTGGGAGCGGCTGGGCGACACCGAGACACCGTGGTTCGCGGTGACCGATGAGTTCGGCGACCCCGCCCATTTCCAGTTGCGCCATTACGGCGAGTTCGTCAGCTTCCTGCCCGCCGTGCAGCGCTTCCTTTACGGCGAGGGAGGTGGGGGCGGTTACGGGGCATCGCCGATCCGGGTGTTCCGGCGCCAGGATGTGGCGAGCGTGCGGGCACGCTTCAAAGACCGCTTCGCCCCGGTCGAGCTGACCATCGCCCATGTGGACCTTTATTTCTTCTATGATATCGACGTGGTCATCCCCACCGTCGAGGTGTACGCCGACGACCTGGATTTGGAGGTCGCGGAGGAATTGCTGTTCCGCTTTGGCCGCTCCTATCCGGCCAGTTGGGACCATCAGGGCCGGGCCGCCCATTGCCTGGAAAAAGTCGAGTGGCTGGACCGCGACGGGCAGGTGCTGGCGGCCACCGATTATCACGACCAAGGCAAGTACCTGTCGTTCGTCTGCCGCGAGCGCGCCGCCGCCATTTCCGCCGATTGGGAATTCCTGATGGCGCCGCTGGTGCTGCACGCCTCGGACAAGCAGGGGCGGCTGCGGTTTCGCCAACTGGAATACGACCGCATGCCGGTGATGGCGTTCCTGGCGGTCGACGATCCGCTGTCGCTCAGCCGCGCCGATTTCGTCCGCTTGACCTTGGCGACCCGCTCGGGCCAGGGGCTGCCGTTCTCCGCCCGGTTCCTCGGCGATTTCGAGCGCCGCTATTGCTACGACCGCTATTGGGGGGTGGATGATCCGCAGGCGGCCAACACCCGCTTCCTGTGCTCGGGCCACACCTTCCTGATGGTGGGCGACGCGGCGCGGCCGTTCTTCATGGATGCCGAGCTCGGCCTGCTGGGGCAGTTCCGCCACCAATATTTCCTGCTGGGCCTGATCGTGCATTTCCATCGCGCGGCGCTGCTGATGTTCGGTGACCGGCTGGGCAGCGCCGTCAGCCGGCTCGACATCAACGACGCCGAGAGCGTCAAGGCGTTCAAGCGGGTCATCCGCCAGACCTTCGAGATATTCCTGCGTTTCACCCACCGTTGCTGGTTCCAGGAGGTCTCGGTGCAGGCCCAGGCCAAGGCGCTGTTTTCCATGTGGCGCGGCCATCTCGGCACCGAGGAGCTGTATGACGGCATCCGCCGCGAGGTGCAGGACATGGCCCAATACCTCGACAGCGACGGCATCCGCCGCCAAGCTAACACGGTGGTGCGGTTGACCGTGGTGACCACCTTCGGCCTGATCGCCACCATCACCACCGGCGCCCTCGGCATGAACCTGCTGGCGGCGGCGGACGATCCGCTGGCGCTGCGCGTGCTGTGGTTCATGCTCGCCCTGGCCGCCACCACGGCGCTGACGCTTTACACCATCATGGTGTCCAAGCGCCTGTCCGATCAGATGGACATCCTGTCGGACCAGCGCCTGCCGGTCCGCACCCGGCTGACCGCCTTTCTGGGTGCGTGGAGGCTCAGACGGGATCGCGCAAAGCCCCCATCATCGTGACGTCCAACCGCTGGCCGCCCAGGAAGACCGCGCGGCGCAGCACGCCTTCGACCTGAAAGCCCACCGCCTGATAGCAGCGGATGGCCGCCGGGTTGTCGCCGTAGATGCGCAAGGTCACCCGCTCCAGGTTCAGATGGTTCCAGCAATAGCGAAGCCCCAGCGCCATGGCGTCGCGGCCCAGGCCCTGGTTGCGCAGCGCCTCGGGCCCGATGGTCACCCCCATCTCGGCTGAGCGGAAGACGGAATGGATGGACAGGATCGACAGATAGCCCACCGCCGCCCGCTCACCCTTCTTGCGGATGGCGAAGGTGACCCGGTTGGCATCCTTGCCGATGGCCTGAAACCAGTTGGAGAAATCCATGCCGTCGGTGGGGCGCCAGCAGCCGTTGGACAGTGCGATGGCGGGGTCGTTCATCCACGCGTACAGCGCCTGGGCGTCCGACTGGATCAGCGCGCCCAGGATCACCTTGTCGCCGGTCAGCACCATGGGGCCCTCCCTTCCGGGAGGTGAACACCGCAAGGTGCTAAAGGGTGCGCGCCACCTCGACCACCCGAAGGGCATCGATGGGGGGCATATGGGGCGCCAGGCGCAGCACTTCCGCCACTGCCCGGCGCATCTGGCCCACACCGTCCAGGCCGTCTCCCCGCGCCTCGTCCAGCACGCGGGCGATCATAGGAAGAAGTTCGAACGACATGGGCCAAGGCTCCCTAATTCCGAAGTGGGGCGAGTTTGGCAAAAGGGCGGGAGCTTGGGCATCGGGCATTGGTCGAGCCTGGGCCTGCCCTATGGCCTGGACCTTGGGCGTAGCGGTTGCTACCGTCCTCACATGCTGAAGTGCATCGTCCTCGCCGCCGCCCTGTCCGCGCCGTTGCTTTCGGCGCAGGCCCAGGCCCATCCCCACGCCTTCATCGACTTCAAGGTCGAATTGGTGTTCGACCCGGCGGGGCGCCTGACCGCGCTGCGCGAGACCTGGCTGTTCGACGAGGCCTACACCGCCTTCTCGACCGAGGGCTTCCCCAACGATACCCGGAAGTACCAGTCCAAGTTGGACGCGCTGTCGGCGGAAAACCTCGCCAACCTGCGCGACTACGATTATTTCACCCGGGTGGAGGCCGGCGGTCGCAAGCTGGCATTTGGCAAGGCCACCGAGGCCAAGACCCGCCAGGTGGACAAGCGTCTGGAAATGAGTTTCCTGGTACCGCTGGCTCAGCCGCTGGCAATGGGCGCGGGGGCGGTGACCTATGCCG
>JAEZFE010000066.1 GCA_023437865.1 Pseudomonadota bacterium
CCCTTCCACCAGCACGCGGGTAACGCCACTTTCGGCCAGAACCGTGAGTGCCGCCCCCAGATCCACGGTATGATCGAAGCCCTCGGGAATTTCGACGACATCAACGCCCGCGTCCTGAAATGCTTCAATCCGAGCCTCGTCGCCGCCCTCAAGGGTCAGCACCCAGGTAGGAATGTCGTTGGCGGTGGCGACAACCCGGCTAGTCAAGGGCAGACGCAGGCGGCCATCAACGATCACGCGCACCGGAGAACGGTCCTCCAGGCCGGGCAGCCGGCAGGTCAGCTCGGGATCGTCGGCCAACGCGGTGCCGCTGCCCACCATAATGACGTCGTTCTCGGCACGCAGCACATGGGCGGCTGCCCGCGAAGCCTCGCCGGTAATCCACTTGCTCTCACCGCTATGAGTGGCGATGCGGCCGTCCAAAGTCGTGGGAAGCTTGAGCGTGACCAATGGCCGGCCATGACGGATCTTCGAGAAGAAGCCGGCGTTCAATTCCGTCGCTTCGTCGGCGCACACGCCAGAAACGACTTCGATGCCGGTGTTGCGCAGCATCGCGAGGCCCCGGCCTGAGACTCGCGGGTCACAATCTTCGGTGGCTGCGACTACGCGGGCGATACCGGCCTGAATCAGCGCTTCAGCACAGGGCGCAGTTTTGCCGTGATGCGAGCATGGCTCCAAGGTGACGTAGGCGGTGGCGCCGCGCGCGCCCTCCCCGGCCATGGCCAAGGCCTCGGTTTCGGCATGCGGACGACCGCCCGGCTGGGTCCATCCACGCCCGACTACGCGCCCGTTCTTGACGATGACGCATCCCACGGCGGGATTTGGCCACACATTGCCAAGACCGCGCCGGGCAAGCGCCAGCGCGGCCCGCATGTGGGCGCGGTCGATGTCAGTCGTCGTGCTCACCCACCATCTTTCCCAAAAATTCCTCGAAGTCCTTGGCTTCGCGGAAGTTGCGGTATACCGAGGCGTAGCGGACGTAAGCGACCTTATCCAGGTCCATCAGCACGTCCATGACCAATTCACCGATGTACTTGGACGGCACCTCATTCTCGCCCATGCTTTCCAGCCGGCGGTGGATGCCGTTGACGATGCGTTCGATCTGGTCCTCGTCCACGGGGCGCTTCCGCAGTGCGATCCGCAGCGACTTGACCAACTTCTCGCGGTCAAACGGGGTGCGCAGGCCGTCCTTCTTGATGACCACCAGGTCGCGGATCTGGACGCGTTCGAAGGTAGTGAAGCGCGAACCGCAGGCCGGGCACGAGCGGCGGCGGCGTATGGCTGAGTTATCCTCGGTGGGACGCGAATCCTTCACCTGGGTGTCGTCATGACCACAGAACGGGCAACGCATGAACTTCCCCCCGATGGCGCGGCGGCCTCCCCCCGGAGGACCGCCGTCCACCTTAATCGGTTACGAGTAGATCGGGAAGCGGCGGCACAACTCCGCCACTTCAGCCCGAGCCTTCTTCTCGGCTACCGAGTTGTCATCCGGATTGGCGGCCAAGCCGTCCAGCACGTCGCCGATCAGCTCGCCCACCTTCTTGAATTCCTCGACGCCGAAGCCACGGGTGGTGGCGGCCGGAGTGCCCAGACGGACGCCCGAGGTGATGGTCGGCTTTTCGGGATCGAACGGAATGCCGTTCTTGTTGCAGGTCATGCCGGCATGCTCGAGGCTCGCCTCGGCGGCCTTGCCCGTCAGCTTCTTGGGACGCAGGTCAACCAACATCAGATGCGAATCGGTGCCGCCCGAAACGATGGCGAGGCCACGGCGGACGAGGGTGTCGGCCAGGGCCTGGGCGTTGTCGACCACTTGGCGGGCATACTGCTTGAATTCGGGCTGCAGCGCCTCGCCGAAGGCCACCGCCTTGCCGGCGATGACGTGCATCAGCGGGCCACCCTGGATGCCCGGGAAGATGGCCGAATTGATCTTCTTGGCGATCGCTTCGTCATTGGTCAGAATCATGCCGCCGCGCGGGCCACGGAGGGTCTTGTGGGTGGTGGTAGTCACCACGTGGGCATGCGGGAAGGGGCTCGGGTACGAGCCACCAGCAACCAGGCCGGCGAAATGGGCCATGTCGACCATGAACAGGGCGCCCACTTCGTCTGCGATCTTGCGGAAGCGTGCGAAATCGATGGTACGCGGATAGGCGGAGCCGCCGGCGATGATCAGCTTCGGCTTATGCTCCTTGGCCAGGGCCTCGACTTCATCAAAGTCGATCTGGGCGTCCTGCAGGCGCACACCGTATTGCACGGCCTTGAACCACTTGCCCGACTGGTTGGGCGCGGCGCCGTGGGTCAGATGGCCGCCGGCGGCCAAGCTCATGCCCATGATGGTGTCGCCCGGCTGGACCAGCGCCATGAACACGCCCTGGTTGGCCTGGGAGCCCGAGCTCGGCTGCACATTGGCAAACTCGCAGCCGAACAGCTTCTTTGCACGGTCGATGGCCAATTGCTCGACGACATCGACGAACTCGCAACCGCCATAGTAGCGCTTGCCGGGATAACCCTCGGCGTACTTATTGGTGAGCACCGAGCCCTGGGCCTCCAGCACCGCCTTGGAGACGATGTTCTCGGACGCAATCAGCTCGATCTGGTCCTGCTGGCGCTTCAGCTCCTGCGAGATTGCGGCGAAGACGTCGGCGTCGCGCTCGGCAAGCGGCGTGCGGAAGAAGGAGTTGGTGGTCATCGATGGTCTTTCGTTCGAAGCGTTTACAGGGATCAGCGCGAGCCGTTATCGGCCAGCTTGTCGACACGACGGGCATGCCGCCCGCCCTCGAATTCTGTGGACAGGAAAATGTCCAGGCATTCCTTGGCGATCTCGGGACCGATCACCCGCCCACCCAGCACCAGCACGTTGGCGTCGTTATGCAGCCGGCACATGCGGGCACCGTAGCCGTCGTGGATCAGCGCCGCGCGCACGTGCGAGAAGCGGTTGGCGGCGATCGAGATCCCGATGCCCGAACCGCATAGCAGCACGCCCCGGGATGCCTTACCCGATTTCAGGGCATCGGCCATCGCCACAGCGAAGTCCGGGTAATCGACCGATTCGGGGCCATGCGTGCCGAGGTCGAGAACAGTGTAACCCTTGGCCTCCAGCTGCTGGGCCAGAAGAGCCTTCAACTCGAGCGCGCCATGGTCACAGGCGAGCGCGATGGTTTCCTTGGTCATGCCGAGACGATCCCGCGCGTTCATGAGAGAACAATGGGCGGTAGATACCATATGTCGGCGCTACTTGCCAATGCAACACCAACTCATGGGCCATCTGCGTGTTGCTGTATGATATTGCCGTGTTAGCGCGAGAAGCCTGACCCACCCCAGGCGCCAGCGGCAAATGAACTGCGCTGTCTACCACAGACCATTGGGGTATTGCCCTCTCCCGAATGGGGGTCATTTATTGAAAACGGCAGACTTCAAAAGAACTCATTATTCGCTGTCGGCAGATAGGAATTGACAGCCAAAATGGGCCGTGCATCATTGATACACGCCCCCAGTAAGAACCTCTGCGGACCCCAAAATGACTGACATCATCGCCGACAAGACCAATCGTGACGACATCCTGCGCATGGCCGTCGACGTAGTTGCCGCCTATGTGAGCAAGAACCCGTTGCCTGCCGGCCAAATCCCGGAGGTCATCCATACGGTGTATGCGTCTTTGTCCTCGCTGGAAAATGGCGCTCCCGAGGCCAAGGCCGAGGCGCCAAAGCCTGCCGTTCCGGTGAAGAAGTCGGTGAACCCCGACTACATCATCTGTTTGGAGGACGGCAAGAAGCTGAAGATGCTCAAGCGGCATCTACGCACCACCTATAACATGACCCCCGACGAGTATCGCGCCAAGTGGCAGCTGCCGCCTGACTATCCAATGGTTGCCCCGAATTACGCCGCTCAGCGCTCGGACTTCGCCAAGAAGATCGGCCTGGGCCGCAAGGCCGGTGCCGCGGAAGAAAAGCCGGCCCGTCGCAAGAGCCGCTGATCAGTTTTTTGGGATAGAAGGCCGCCCCCAAGAAAAAGGGAGGCGGCCTTTTCTTTGCCATCTCAACTGTTCGATTGTTTGGACAGCACGTATTCCAGCTTCCTGAGCGCCGTACGCTTGAGCATCACCTCGCCCGCCCTGACGTCACCGACGATGCTGACCTCGGTCCCTGAGGCCGCATCGATAGCGGAAACCTTCACATAGGCGCCAATCCGGCGCATCTCAAACAGAACTTCGGCGGGCATTCTTCTGCTCCCGACTATTTCAATGGCCAACTCTTCGCCGAACGAAGAAGAGTATCATAGACCACCCATGCATCCATCCGGTCAAGGGAGGCTGGCTACCAGCGGGGTGCTGTCCTTGTCGACGCCCATGGCGGCCTAAGCCCGCCCTCACCGAGCATTGCCGCCGCCCACATCAGCCGGCTCAGCCACACCCCGGCAAGCCCCATGTACACCCCGAAGTGCCAGCGATGACGGCTAAGCCTGCGTGTCTGCCCACACCTTCAACTGGCGGCGGATGTCGATGAACTGGGCGGGGGCCAGAGCGTTCAGCACCTGGAGGCGGCTAATCAACACCGCCCATTCTAAATACGGCCTCCACAGCAATCTCACTAATCTACTGGTTAATAGTTTAATGATTTGACAGTGACCATACGCTGTGGAATTTTCTTAATTGCCCAACCGACGGTTAGGCGCAACCTTACGAACCTTTTGCCCGCCGCGCTACCTGCCGCATGGCAGTTTGCTACAGGAGACCACAGCATGTCGTTGAAGAGCATTCATCCCGAGACCCTGGTGCTCCATGCCGGCTACCGCAGCGACCCTGCCACTAATGCGGTGGCGGTGCCTATCTACCAGACCACTTCGTATCAATTCCGCGATACCGAACATGCAGGCAATTTGTTCGCGCTCAAGGAATTGGGCAACATCTACACCCGCATCATGAACCCGACCACTGACGTGCTTGAACAGCGCCTGGCCGCACTGGAAGGCGGCGTGGCAGCGCTGGCGCTGTCCTCGGGTCAAGCGGCGAGCACCTTCGCCATTCTGAATGTGGCCCAGGCCGGTGACAACTTCGTCACCTCGACCGACCTGTACGGCGGCACCTGGAACCTGTTCGCCAACACCTTCAAGCAATTGGGCATCGAGGCTCGCTTCGTCGATCCGGCCGACCCCGAGGCCTTCGTGCGCGCCACCGACGACCGCACCCGCGCCTGGTATGCCGAAACCCTGCCGAACCCCAAGCTGCAAGTGTTTCCCATCGCCGAAGTCGCCAAACTAGCCGACAAGGTCGGCGTGCCGCTGATCATCGACAACACTGCGGCCCCGATCATCGCCAGGCCCATCGAGCTGGGCGCCCACATCGTCGTCTACTCAACCACCAAGTATATCGGCGGCCACGGCACCTCCATCGGCGGCGCCATCGTGGATTCCGGCAAGTTCGACTGGGAGAAGCACGCCAAGCGTTTCCCGCTGCTCAACGAGCCAGACCCGAGCTATCACGGCGCGGTGTGGACCCAGGCGGTCAAGCCGCTGGGCCCCATCGCCTACATCCTGCGGGCGCGAGTTACCCTACTGCGCGACATCGGTGCCGCCATTAGCCCGTTCAACGCCTTCCAGGCCCTCCAGGGCCTCGAGACCCTGCCCTTGCGCATCCGCGCCCACAACGCCAATGCCCAGGCAGTAGTCGAGTATCTGGCCAAGCACCCCAAGGTGGCTGCGGTCATCCATCCCAGCCAGCAGAGCGGCGAGTACCGCCGCCGCGCCGATGCGGCGCTGAAGGGCGGCTAT
>JAEZFE010000309.1 GCA_023437865.1 Pseudomonadota bacterium
GCGCTACGACGCCCAGGCCGCCGAGGCCGCCAAGGCCGAGGCGGGGGTCAAGGGCTCCAGCGCCCAGGCCGTGGGCGCCAAGCGCCAACTGGCGGTACTGGAGGCTGAACGCGACATTGCCGAGGCCCAACTGGCCCAGGCCGAGGCCCAGCTCTCCCTGGCCGAATCCGACCTCGACGCCACGATCATCCGCGCCCCCGCCGACGGCGTGATCGGCAATCGCGTCGCGCGCGAGGGAATGTATGTGCGCACCGGTCAGCACTTGCTGTCGGTGGTGCCGCTGGCCCGCGTGTGGGTCGACGCCAACTACAAGGAAACCCAGATCGGCAGCATCCACCCCGGCGCCCAGGCCCGAATCACCGTGGACGCCTATCCCGGCATCGAGGTCGCCGGCACGGTCACCGGCTTCTCCCCCGCCTCGGGCGCCAAGTTCAGCCTGCTGCCGCCCGAGAACGCCACCGGCAATTTCACCAAGGTCGTGCAGCGCGTGCCCGTGCGCATCCAGCTTCCCGCCGACAACCCGCTGGCCGGCAAGCTGCGCCCCGGCCTGTCGGTGGTCGCCCATATCGACACCCGGACAGCGCCCAGATGAGCCATATGGCCGCCGACCGCATGGCCATCCCACCCGACCAGCGGGTGGTGAGCGGCCGCGACTGGGTCGGCTTCATCGCCATGGTGGTGGGCATGTTCATGGCGATCCTGGACATCCAGATCGTCGCCTCGTCGCTGGCTCAGATCCAGGCCGGCATTTCCGCCTCGGCCGACGAGGTATCGTGGGTTCAGACCGCCTATCTGATCGCCGAGGTAGTGATGATCCCGCTGTCGGGATGGATGGCCCGCGTGTTCTCGACGCGCTGGCTGTTCTTCACCAGCTCGATCGCGTTCACGGCGGCCAGCGCCCTGTGCGCCTTCGCCTGGAACATCGAATCCATGATCGTACTGCGCGCCATCCAGGGCTTCCTGGGCGGCGCCATGATCCCCACGGTGTTCGCCACGGCGTTCACCCTGTTCCCGCCGCGCATGAGCGCCGGGGTGTCGGTGCTGATCGGGCTGGTCGCCACCATGGCCCCCACAATCGGCCCCACCCTGGGCGGCTGGCTGACCGATTTGTGGAGCTGGCACTGGCTGTTCCTGATCAACGTGGTGCCGGGCCTCGCCGTGTCGCTGGTGGTGTTGGCCTTCGTCTCGTTCGACCGCCCCAAGCTTCATCTGCTGAAAGGCTTCGATCTGGGCGGCATCGTGCTGATCGCGCTGTTCCTCGGCTCGCTGCAATACGTGCTGGAGGAAGGCCCGCGCAACGACTGGTTCGATGACGCCGCCATCGTCATCTTCACCGCCGTGGTGGCGGTGGCCGGCATCGCCTTCGTCTGGCACGAGCTGACCTGCAAGGCGCCGGTGGTCGAGCTGCGCGCCTTCGCCGACCGCAACTTCCTGGTCGGCTGTATCTTCAGCTTTATCCTCGGCATCGGGCTTTACGGTTCGGTCTATGTGGTCCCGCTGTTCCTGGGGCGGGTGCGCGGCTATTCGTCGCTGGAAATCGGCCTGACCATGATGGTCACCGGCCTGTTCCAGTTCCTGTCGGCACCGCTGGCCGGCAACCTTGCCCGGCACATGGACCTGCGCCTGATGCTGGGCATGGGGTTGGGCCTGTTCGGCACCGGATTGTGGCTCAACAGCCACCTCACCAGCGAGTGGGGCTATTGGGATCTGTTCCTGCCGCAAGCGGTGCGCGGGCTGTCGCTGATGTTCTGCATGGTGCCCATCAACACCGTGGCGCTGGGGCATCTGCCGCCCGACAAGGTGCAGAACGCCTCCGGCCTCTACAACCTGATGCGCAACACCGGCGGCGCGGTGGGTCTGGCCGCCATCACCACCTTGCTGTCGCATCGCACCGACCTGCACATGGCGCGGCTGGGCGAGGCGCTGACGCTCAACAACCTGGAGGCGGTCACCCGGCTGCAGAACATGGCCGACCGCTTCGCCACCCTGATCCCCGGCGACCCGGATCAGGCAGCCCTGCGCTCGCTGTATCAGATGACCCGGCAGCAGGCCATGACGCTGTCGTTCGGCGACGTGCTGCTGTGCATGTCCGCCGTGTTCGCGGCCGGTTTGATGCTGATGCCGCTGGTGCACAAGGTCAGGCACCCTTCGGCTGGTGGCGGAGGCCACTAGCCCGACCCTTCGCCCGCCGTTCGACCGAGACCGGACCGCCCCCGACTCTCTGGACTGGTTGACGTGAACGGCGGGCGAGCCTTGCCCGGGACGGCGGCGCCCGCTAAGGTCGGGTCAGTCTATCGTAAGGCATATCATGTGCGGCTTCGCCGGCTTCCTCGACATCAATAGCGACACCCCCGGGCGCGAGGCGATGGCCCATGCCATGGCCGGCACCCTGGTTCATCGCGGCCCGGATGACGCGGGTGTGTGGACCGACGACCGCGCCGGCATCGCGCTGGGATTTCGCCGCCTTGCCATCCTCGACCTGACGCCATCGGGCCATCAGCCCATGGAGTCACGCGATGGGCGCTGGATGGTCGTGTTCAACGGCGAAATCTATAACCATGGCGAGCTGCGCTCGCGTCTGGAACCGGTGGAATGGCGCGGCCATTCCGACACCGAGGTTCTGCTGGAGGCGGTGGCACGCTGGGGCGTCGAGCGGGCGCTGGCCAGTTTCGACGGCATGTTCGCCATCGCCCTGTGGGACCGTGTGGAGCGCACGCTATACCTGGCGCGCGACCGGATCGGTGAAAAGCCGCTCTATTGGTCCATGTCCGGCGGCACGCTGCTGTTCGGCTCGGAGTTGAAGGCGCTGAAGGCTCATCCCGCCTTCGACGCCACCATCGACCGCGACGCCCTTGCGGCCTACCTGAAGCTTGGCTGGGTCCCCTCGCCTCACACCATCTATGCTCATGCCCGCAAGCTGCCGCCAGGCAGCATGATGGCGGTCAAGGGCACCGATCACGTGATCCGCCCCTATTGGTCGGCCAAGGAGCGCGCCCGCGCCGTCGAGGGCAGCTTCACGGGCGGGGCGGCCGCGGCGGCGGAGCGGCTGAACCAGTTGCTGCGCGCCTCCATCAGCCTGCGCATGCAGGCCGATGTGCCGGTGGGCGTGTTTCTGTCCGGCGGCGTCGACAGCTCGGTGACCGCCGCCATCATGCAGGAGCTGAACGCCCAGCCCATCCACACCTTCACCATTGCCTTCGAGCAGAAGGGCTATGACGAGAGCCCCTATGCCCGCGCCGTGGCCGACCATCTCGGCACCCGCCACACCGAAGTGCCGATTACCGACGAGGACGCGCTGGCTTTGGTGCCGCGCCTTCCCGCCATCTGGGACGAGCCCTTCGCCGACCCCGCCCAATTGCCCACCTGCCTGCTGGCGGAGGTGACCCGCCGCCACGTCACCGTGGCGCTGTCGGGCGATGGCGCCGACGAATTGTTCGGCGGGTACGGCATCTACCGCTCAATCCCGCGCGACTGGCAGAAGCTCAAGGCCACCCCGCCTTTGGCCCGCACCTTGGCCAAGGGCTTGGCATCCCTGCCGTCCGCCCCCATCAACGGTCTGGCCGGGCTGGCCTCGCTGGCGCGCAAACGGCGCTCCTATCCCGGCTACCGCTTCAAGAAGTCGTTCGAAACCCTGTCGGCAACCTCGATCCCCGAGTTGCTGGGCCTGCATTACAGCCGCTGGCGCGGCATGCCCAATCTGGTGCCCGGCGCCCATGCCGCCGAAACCATCTACACCGACCGCGAGCGCCGGCCCCAGGTCAACGACCCCGCGCTGGAGGTCATGGTGCTCGATGCGCTCGGCTATCTGCCCGACGATTTGTGCGTCAAGACCGACCGCGCCACCATGGCGGCTTCGCTGGAGGCGCGCCTGCCCTTCCTCGACCATTCCATCGTGGAATTTGCCTGGAGCCTGCCCACCGCACTCAAGATCGACGGCGACACCGGCAAGACCGTGCTGCGCGAGGTCTTGTACCGCTACGTCCCGCGCGAATTGGTGGACCGCCCCAAGATGGGCTTCGAGGTCCCCATCGGCCGTTGGCTGTCGGGGCGCCTGAAGGACTGGGCCGACGACCTGCTGAGCGAAGACCGCCTGCGCCGCCAGGGGCTGGTCAACGCCAAACTGATTGCTGGCTGCTGGCGCGACCATCGCTCGGGCCGCAAGAACTGGTCGACCGAGCTCTGGCACGCCTTGATGTTCCAGGCCTGGCTGGAAGCACAGTAGCCCTGCCGCACCGCTAAAGCCTGGGCCCCGCCGCCGCTGCGATCACCTCCAGCGCGACGTTGCGCGCATCGATGGTGCGTTTGCCGGCGTGCTCGAAATTCACCGTAACCCGCCAACCAACCGAAGATTGCACCTGTCCCTCGCCCCACTCGGGCTGGCCGGGATGGCGAACGCGGGCGCCGGGCACCAGAAAAGGGTCCATGCCAGTACCTCTTTAGCGTAGGTCAGGCTTGACGAATCAGTCTTCGCAGCCTGCCGGAACGCTGCTAACGTCCATTCGTATGTGGTGAACCATCGAAAGACTGCCAGGCCGGGCCCTATGGATAGCTTGGAACTCGCCGAATTGTTGTGCGCCCGCGTGTGCCACGATCTGTCCGGTCCCGTCGGCGCCGCCGCCGCCGGCGCCGAACTGTTCGAGGACATGGCCGATTGCGCCGATGCCGAAACCCTGGGCCTGGTCGCGGCCAGCGCCGCCGGGGCCGCCTACCGCCTCAAGTTCTTCCGCGCCGCCCTCGGCCCCGCCGCCTCGGCGCCGCAAAGCGCGTCGGCGTTGCGCGAATTGATCGACAATTACCTCTCGACCCTGGTCTCCGCCGCCTCGCCGGGCCTGCAACTGGCGTGGGCCACAGCGCCCCCCGGCCAGATGGACGGCGCCACCGCGCGGCTGATGCTGAACCTGGTGCTGCTGGCCAAGGATGCGCTGCCGCGCGGCGGCCGCATCACGGTCGGCACCGAGGCCGGCCTGCGCGTGGTCGCCTATGGCGAGCCGGCGACGCTGAGCGACGAGGCGCGCACCGTGCTGCAAGACGGAAAGCCGCCAGCCGGTCCAAAGGGCGCCCAAGCCTATTTCGCCCGCATCCTCGCCGAACGGCAGGGGGGATGCTTGTCCGTCACGCTCAGTCCGGAGGGCTTGGCCCTGTCCGTTGGGCAGGGCACACCTCCTTCGGAGGGTGGAGGAGCCGTCTTGGGCAGTTGATATCCTTCTAAAGCTAATCTGGCCGTGTTATTAGTCGCAATTGCCGCCCGTGTGACTAAGGGGCGTTTCGGGTATTTGGTCCGGGCGGCGGTTTAAAGGTGCGGAGCTGGAGTCGACCATGGATGATCTCCTCAGCGAGTTTTTGACCGAGACCTCGGAAAGTCTTTCCGTGCTCGACGTCGAGCTGGTGAAGTTGGAACAAAATCCCAACGATCCGAAGATCCTCGGCAATATTTTTCGCCTGGTTCATACCATCAAGGGCACCTGCGGCTTCCTTGGCCTGCCCCGCCTGGAGCACGTTGCCCATGCCGGCGAGAACGTGCTGGGTAAGTTCCGCGACGGCGAACTTGAGGTCACCGCCGATGCGGTCACCCTCATCCTCCAGGCCATCGACCGCATCAAGTTGATCCTGGGCCACCTCGAGCAGAACGAGTCCGAGCCGGAAGGCAGCGACGAGGATCTGATCGACCGCCTGAACGCCATGGCCGAGGGCCGTTACCAGGCCGCGGCACCCGCTGCCGCGCCGGAACCCGAGGCCACGCCATTCCCGGTCGCCGCCGACCTGCTGGCCGAGGTGGAAGCCGCCTACGCCGCCGGCAAGCGCGCCGCCAGCCAGGCCGAATTGGACGCCGAAATGGCCAAGGAGCGCGCCAAGGAGGCCGCCGCCCAGGCTGCCAAGGAGGCATCCGCCGCCCCGGAGCCTGAGCCGGAAGTGAAGGCCAGTGTGCCCGCCCCGGCCGCCGCCCCGCCGGCTG
>JAEZFE010000182.1 GCA_023437865.1 Pseudomonadota bacterium
GTGCCACACCATTCCACCAGACGGTCGTATTCGTCCTCGTTGACGCCCTTGAGCGCCACCGTGTTGATCTTGATGGCGAGCCCGGCCTGCTTGGCGGCCATGATGCCTTCCAGCACCTGATCGAGCTTGCCCCAGCGGGTGACGGCGGCGAACTTGGCCGCGTCCAGGGTGTCGAGCGAGACGTTGATGCGGCGCACCCCGGACTGCGCCAGCCCTTCGGCGTGCTTCGCCAATTGGGTGCCATTGGTGGTCAGCGTCAGCTCGTCCATCTCGCCCGCCTTGACCAGCGCCCCCAGGGTACCGATCAAACTCATGACATTGCGGCGGACCAGCGGCTCGCCGCCGGTCAGGCGGATCTTGCGGACACCCTTGCGCACGAAGGCGGCGCACAGACGCTCAAGCTCCTCGAGCGACAGCACGTCACCCTTGGGCAGAAACGCCATGTCCTCGGCCATGCAATAGACACACCGCAGATCGCAGCGATCGGTGACGGACACCCGAAGATAGCTGACGTGGCGCCCAAAGGGGTCGATCATCCCGTTCCTCCCAGTACCGCCCGACTCGCGGACGGTCAGACCAATTGTAATATGGGGGGTGCGATCAAAACGAGTCTTAGCTTTGGTCAAGCGCGGCGGTATTGTCGGCTGCCTCTTCCAGGGAAAATCCCCATGCCTCGCCTGCCTATCCCGCCCGCTATCGGCGCCGTCATCTATCCTCCCGATCAGCCACCCGAAGCCCTGCTGACCGCCTTCGCCAACGAGTTGTCGGCGCGCGGATTCAAGGTTGGCGGCTTGGCGCAGGAAACCCGTCAAGGCGAAGACGGCTGCAAATGCGCCATGGACCTTGTCGAGTTGGACACTGGACGGCGAGTTTCCATCAGCCAAGACCTGGGGTCGGGGTCGACTTCGTGCTCCTTGGATCCATCCGCCCTGGCCGAGGCATCCGGCGCGGTGCGCCGTGCGATCACGGCCGGCGCGGACCTGGTGTTCGTCAACAAGTTCTCGAAGGCCGAGAAGGCCGGACGCGGCCTGGTTGCCGAGATGCTGGCCGCCATGGCCGAGGGCATGCCGGTGCTCACCGCCCTGCCGGCGATGATGGTGGAGGAGTGGACCACTTTTACCGGCGGGCGCGGCCAGATGCTGATGCCCACAGCCGAAGCGCTGTGGCGCTGGTGGGGACCGTGGCGTCTGTACGACGATTTGGCCTTGGGCGTTTCCGACGACCCGGCTCTGCGCGTCATCGTCGGCCTCAACTGGATCATGGTCGAAGGCCCGCACGGCGTTGGCCTTGCCCAGACACCCGAGCGCAGCACTCCGGCCTGCAAGGCGGCAGCCGGCGGCTGGACCGGCAGGACATTGTCGGAACTGGCCGCACTAGTGCGGTCGTGGGACCCCGTGGAGGCAGCGGTGGGCGTCGCCGCCATCAACGCCCATTACAACCGTTTCGATCTCGACGGCCCCGACATCAACGGCCTGAACGCGTTGGATTGCGCCCCCGCCGATCTGGTGGTCGTCGGCGCGTTTCCGGGCCTTGCTGAACGCCTGCCGGGCGCCAAGGTGATCGACCGCCGTCCCGCTGCCGGCCAATACCCCGAGGAAGCGGCGCAATGGCTGCTGCCGCGCGCCCAAGGTGCCCTGATCACCGCCTCGGCGCTGGCCAACCGCTCGCTGCCCAACCTGCTCAAGCTGGCTGACGGCATCCCGGTAGCCCTGGTCGGCCCGGGCGCGCCGCTGACACCGCGCCTGCTTTCCTATGGCGTCACGGTGTCGTCGGGTCTGGTCTGCACCGACCCCGACGGCATGGCGCGCGCCGTGGCGGAAGGGGCGGGGGCGAAGGACCTGAAGCGGTTCGGACGAATGGCGTCGGTCCGCTAGACTGGCCGGCCGCCCTGCCACAGCTGCTCGGCGGCCTCGACCACTTTGTCGACGTCCAGGTCCTGCATCAGGCAGGCTTGGCTGCGGTAGTCGTAATCGGGGGCGTGGCAGATGTCCTCGAACGAGCGGGGACCACGCACGCTGGCACATCGGGGGCCAAACGGGCCGTAGAAAATTTCCGAACTGGGGCCGAATAGACCCAGAGTGGGAATGCCTGAGGCAGCCGCTATGTGCATCAGGCCCGAATCATTGCCGAGATAGAACGCCGCCCGCTTGAAGCATGCGTGCACGGTTGCGAGGTCCACCTTGCCCATCAGGTCGATGATGCCCGGCCTGCACAGCAAGTCCCGTGCGGCTTCCCGTTCGTTGGCCGCACCAAACACCGCCACGCGGGCACCGGGCAGCATGCCGCCGGGCGCTGTCAGGCGATCGACGGTGACCGCGAAGCGGTCAGCCGGCCATTGCTTGCCGCCCCAATTGGCGGTGGGACCCACGGCAAGGATGGGCGTGCCGTCAGGCATAAGGCGGGCGGCCTCAGCCACCTGCTCGGGGCTGTTCCATAAGCGGGGAGCGCACGGGGCGGACAGGCCCAGCACTGAGGACAAGTGCACCAGCCGATGCTCAGGCTTCCAAGAGGATTTCAGCACGCGTCGGCGCAACGTGGGTACAAGGTAACCCATGGCCGAGCCGCGCAGGTCCACCACCAGTGACCAACCGGTGCCGACCACCTGCTTCCACAGATCAATCCAGTGGCCGGCGCGCTTGCGCTTGACCATGGGGATCACCCGCTCGACGAACGGGGCGGGAGCGAACAGCCCCGCGGCAGGCGCGCCGCAGGCCACGGTAAACC
>JAEZFE010000251.1 GCA_023437865.1 Pseudomonadota bacterium
GGCATCCTGGGCGGCATCTCCACCGGTCAGGATGTTGTTTTGCGTATGGCTGTCAAGCCCACCAGCTCGATCCTGATCCCCAAGAAGAGCGTGGACCGCCACGGCAACGAGATCGACGTCATCACCAAGGGCCGCCATGATCCCTGCGTCGCCATCCGCGCCGTGCCGGTGGCCGAGGCCATGATGGCGGTCACTCTGGCCGACCATTTGCTGCGCCACCGCGCGCAGTGCGGTGGTTTCTAGGCCGTACTCCCCGCATTAGGTATTACCGGACTGCGCCCTGCGGGCCGTGCGCGCCCGGTGCTAGATATCTGCTCGTCATGCCCGAATGCCCTCGCGCCAAGTTCTCGGGGCTTTGGATTGGCATCGCCATCAACCTGGCGGTGGCCGTCATCCTGCTCGCCGTGATCGTGGCGGCGGCCCTGCGTGAGAATGCGGCGGCCGATGCCCGTATCCGCGAACGGGTCGAAGGCGGCATTGCCGAGCTCTTGGCGCAGGGAGCCAGGATTGCTAATGACTACGGCTGGTGGGACGAGGCTTATCTGCGCGTCGAGCTCGAGCGGGATCCTGAATGGGCCGAGCACTACATTGGCGCATGGCTGGGCTCCACCGCCGATCTGAACCTTGCCGTCGCCTTGGATGCCGCCGACGGAGTGCTGTTCTCCTGGCCCCAGGCGCTTGAGACGGCGAGTCTGCTGCCGGTCGCCGAGCAGGTGCGCACGTTGCCCGCCGCCAAACCCGTCGCTGTCACGGCCTTTGGCATTGTGGGGGGGCGGTTGACCCTGCTGGCGGGATCCGCGCTCAGGCCGCGCGATGTGCCGTTAGGCAAGCCGATGAACTCGGTGCTGATCCTTGGCTGGGACTTCGAGACCCAGGTATTGCCCCACCTCAGGCGCAACACCGGCATGTCGGGTCTGGACCTGGGCGCCGCGCCCCAATCTTTGGCCCTTCGGGATGTGATGGGGCGGGAAGTCGCACGGCTCCACTGGCCGCCGGTTCATCCGGGGACCAACTTCCTGTCTTGGGTGCTGCCGGTCGTTGCCGGTGCGCTTGCGGTGCTCTCCTGCGTGGCCTGGCGCTACTGGGCACGTGCGCGGCGGCATTGGTGGGCATTGGTGGCCGCGGACGAGAGCAAGGTGCGCCTGCTCGCCGCCATCAGCCATGACCTGCGCCAGCCGCTGCAATCGCTGAGCCTGTTCGCCACCGTTCTTGAAGCCGAGGCCAACTCGCCGCGCGGGTGCAAGGCCATTGATTCACTCCGGGCATCGGTCGAGCGCATGGCCGAACTGCTGGAGGCTATCCTCAGCCTTGCCCGCCTGGACATGCGGACGGGCAGGCACGATCGCCGTCCCCTGCTGCTGGACGAGGTTCTGGCGCCTCTGGTGCGGGAAATGGGGCCGCAGGCCGAGGCCAAGGGCCTGGCCCTGCGCTATGTTCCCAGCACCGCCAGGGCGCTCAGCGATCCGGCGCTATTGGGCACCATGGTGCGCAATTTGATTGCCAATTCGCTGCGGTACACCCAGCACGGGGGCGTTCTGGTGGGCTGCCGGCGGCGGCGCGCCACGGTCGAAATCTGGGTGTGTGACAGTGGTATCGGCATCCCGCCTGAGAAGCAGCGGCTGATCTTCGAAGAATTCTATCAGGTCGGCAATGCGGCGCGAGACTACAAGCTGGGCGTGGGGCTGGGGCTTGCCATCGTCGAGCGGCTTGCCCGCGTGCTGGAGCACCGCATCACCATTCATTCGCGCGAGGGCAAGGGGTCGCGCTTCGGCATCGAACTCACCGCTTGTCGGTGAGGCCGTAATCCCGTCCGGACCAGCGCAGCACCTGAGTACCGGTGTCCAGACTGCGCCAGCCGCCCACCACCTCGTCGGTTGCGAACAGCGTGTCCTCGTCGCCCCAACCCCAGCCGACGGCGACCCAGCGCTGCTTGATCCACTGGGCGACGACGAAGGGCGAGCCCGGATCGGCGTTCCAGCCCGGCGCATCCACCATCAGCAGCAACTCCGTCTTGCCGTCGCCATTCAGGTCGAACCGGCCCACGCGCACGGCGTCTGGCCCAAAGGCGTGCTCGGCATTGGTGTTGAAATGGTCACGCCAATGGGCCGCCAGCAGATTGTCGATGTCCTCGTGCACGCCATCGCCCAAAGGCAGCAGCGGGACCTGCCCCACCGGGCGCGGGTCCGCACCGGCTCCGGCGGGGGCGGCAAGGCTCAGGAACAGCAACAGGCTGGCACACAGGCGGCGCATGATCGTCTCGGCTTTTGGAAGCGGCGGGAGCATAGAAAGCCCCGGCCCCCCCGTCAATCGGCGTGGCCGTGGCAAGGGTTGGCCATCTCGCCAAAGGGATACCCCTGACGCCCGCATCTACCGCAGACGGCCCGTTGAGGCGCGGAGGCAATTCAGCGATGGTCGCGCCACTTCCCGGTGCCGCGGTGGCGGCCGCCTCGCCGGGCCAGAACTCTGCGAAGACTGCGGGAGGATGACACCTATGCCGAATACCCGCCCCAATATTCATCCGGGCGAGATCCTGCGTGAGGAATTCCTGAAGCCTGCCGGCGTCGACGTGGCGCGTCTGGCGCGCGATCTGAAGATGCCGTTCGACCGTGTCCACGATCTGGTGGATTGCCGCGGCCCGGTCTGTGCCGATACCGCCGTGCGCCTGTCGCACTATTTCGGGACGTCCGAACGGTTTTGGCTTGAGATCCAGATGAGTTACGACCTGGAGCGCGTCCGCCGCACCGCGCGCTCGCGGATCGAGCGGGAGATCACTCCGCTCGAAGCCGAATGACGCTGAACCCTCCTCCGCCAGAGAGTGGGGGAGGGTGCCTCCTTGACCGGCCCGGTGCGGGCGCTTACACCCAAAGGCGGAAACTCATCTAATAGAAGGCCGCCTGCCCATGCGCCGTCTTGGTCGGATTATCGTCGCCACCCTGGCCGTGGTCGGCCTGCTGTTCATCACCGGCATCGGCCTTGCCATCTGGGGCGCCCTCGCCATCCACGACAAGGTCGAGCCGGCGCTGCCCAAGCACATGGTGCTCAGGCTCGATCTGGAGAACCAGTTCAAGGAGGCCCCCAGCTCCGATCCCTTCGCCGCCTTGGCCGGCGAGGACATCTATGTGCTGCGCAAGGTGGTCGAAGGCATCGACCGCGCCGCCAAGGACGAGCGGGTGGTGGGGCTGTTCGCGACGCTTGGGCACACGAATATGGGCTTTGCCCGGGCTCAGGAGGTTCGGGACGCGGTGACGCGCTTCCGTGCCTCCGGCAAGCCGGCCGTGCTGTTCGCCGAGACCATGGGCGAGTTCGGCAACGGCACCGTCGAATACTACCTGTCCTCGGCCTTCTCGCAGGTCTGGCTGCAGCCGTCAGGCGATGTGGGGCTGACCGGCTTTCTGGCCGAGACACCGTTCCTGCGCGGCACGCTGGACCTGCTGGGCATCCAGCCGCAATTCGCCGGCCGCAAGGAATACAAGACCGCCATCGAAATCTTCACCGAGAAGAAGTTCACCCCGGCCAATGCCGAGACCCTGAACGGCCTGCTCGATGCCTGGAGCAATCAGGTGATCGACGGCGTCGCCCAGGGCCGCCGGATGCCCGCCGACAAGGTGCGCGCGCTCTACGGCAAGGGCCCGTTCGTTGCCGCCGAGGCGCTGTCGGCGGGGCTGGTGGACAAGCTGGGGTATCATTCCGATGCCTGGGCGGCGGCGGCCGGATCCGGTCCCAAGCCCACCGAGGTGGATGTGGGCGACTACGCCGCCCGCGGCCCCAAGGCGCACGGCACCAAGGTGGCGCTGATCACCGGCGAGGGGGCGATCATGCGCGGCGACGCGGACCAGCCGTTCGGCGGCGAGGAGGGCTTCGGCTCCGAGACCGTGGCCGGTGCCCTGCGCGCCGCCATTGACGACCCTGCGGTCAAGGCCATCCTGATCCGTATCGACAGCCCCGGCGGCTCCTACGTGGCCTCCGACACAATCTGGAACGAAGTCCGGCGCGCCCGTGCCGCCGGCAAGCCGGTGGTCGCCTCCATGGGCAATGCGGCGGCTTCGGGCGGCTATTTCGTCGCCATGGGCGCCGACCGGATCGTCGCCCAGCCCGGAACCATCACCGGTTCCATCGGCGTGTTCACCGGCAAGATGGTGCTGGCCGATTTCTGGCCCAAGCTGGGCGTGAGCTGGGACGAGGTCCATCGCGGCGACAATGCCCCCATGTTCAGCGCCAACCGTCCGTTCTCGCCCGAGGCGTGGGACCGGGTGAACGTCATGCTCGACCGCATCTATGCCGATTTCACCACCAAGGCCGCCGAAGGCCGCAAGATGCCGGTCGACAAGCTGGAGCCCCTGGCGCGTGGCCGGGTGTGGAGCGGCGCCGAGGCCAAGTCCCTTGGCCTAGTGGACGCGCTGGGCGGCATGGATGTGGCGCAGGCGGAAGTGCGCGGCTTGCTGAAGCTGGCTGCCGATGCGCCACTGGAGCTGGAACCGTTCCCGCAGCCAAAGAAGCCGTGGGAAATGCTGGCCAAGCTGGCCAATTCCGGCGGCCGGGCGGAAGACCCCGCGGTCCGCTCGCTGCTGGCCGCCGCCCGGGTGCTGGCGCCGCTGGCGCGTCAGGTCGAGGCCATGGACCCCAAGGCTGGCGAATTGCGCCTGCCGGTGCTGCCCCCGGAGGCGCGATGAGCGGCGTCCGGACGGTCATCATCACCGGCGCCAGCCGGGGCATCGGCCATGTGACGGCCCGCCGCTTCCTGGCCGAAGGCTGGCGGGTCATCACCTGCGCGCGCGCCGAAATTCCTGGCGAGTGCCGGCGTGACCGCAATTGGGCCCATCACATCGCCGCCGATCTGGCCGATCCGGCCAGCGCCGAGGCGTTCGTGGCCGAAGCCAGGAAGGTGCTGGGCGACGATCCCCTGCACGCTTTGGTCAACAATGCCGGCGTGTCGCCCAAAACCCCCTACAAGGAGCGGCTGGGCGTGCTCAATGGCTCCATCGACGGCTGGAAACAGGTGTTCGAGCTGAATTTCTTCGCCCCGCTCAGGTTGGCGCGCGGTTTCGCCACGCCACTGCATCGGGGCAAGGGCAGCATCGTCAACATCACCTCCATCGCCGGCCATTACGTCCACCCCTTTGCCGGCTCGGCCTATTCCACCTCCAAGGCGGCGTTGTCGGGCCTGACCCGCGAGATGGCCGCCGAGTTTGCCCAGTTGGGGGTGCGCGTCAACGCGGTGGCGCCGGGCGAAATCCGCACCGAGATGATTTCCGCTGAATACGAGGCGCTGGTGCCGCGCATCCCGCTCGACCGCATGGGCACGCCCGAGGACGTGGCCGGTACCGTCTTCCGCCTGTGCACCGATGACTTCGCCTATGTGACCGGGTCCGAGGTGTTTGTCACCGGCGGCCAGCACCTTTACTAGGGAAGGGTGACGGGGCCCGGCCCGTTGACCGCGCAGATCCGCTGCACCACCCGGCACCCGTCGGCCAGCCCGTCCTCATACGCCACCACGCACATTCCCTCGGCGGCGCGCAGCAGTTCGCCGCGTGCCAGCAGGAAGTTGGGATTGCGGGGGCTGCCGAAGCG
>JAEZFE010000301.1 GCA_023437865.1 Pseudomonadota bacterium
GGTATCTGGTCCACAACACGCTGACCAATCTGACGGCCCGCGGTATCGCCACCGGCTTGGATTTCCTGGGGCACGAGGCCGGCTTCGACATCGGCGAAAGCCCCATCGAATATTCGTCCGCCGATTCCTATTTCAGGGTGCTGGGTGTCGGCGTGCTCAACACCTTGACCATATCGGTGCTGGGCATCGTGCTCGCCACAATGCTGGGCACCATCATCGGCATCGCCCGGCTGTCGGGCAACTGGCTGGTGGCACGGCTTGCCACATTGTATGTGGAAGGTGTGCGCAACGTGCCGCTGCTGCTGCAGCTGTTCGTGTGGTACGGCGTCGTCACGGCGCTGCCCGGCGCGCGCCAAGCGCTCCATCCGCTGCCCGGCGTGTTCCTGTCCAACCGCGGCCTCAAGGTGCCGGTGCCCGAGGCCCATCCCATCTACTGGGCGCTGCTGGCTGCCTTCCTTGCCGGGCTGGTGGTGGCATGGGCGCTCAGGCGCTGGGCGCTGGCCCGTCAGGAGCGCACCGGCCAGCCCTTTCCATGGGGGCTGGCGGGGGCGGGCATCGTGCTGGGCCTGCCGCTGGTGATCTTTCTGGCCGCTGGCGCCCCGATCACCATTAGGGTGCCCGAACTGCGCGGCTTCAATTTCCAGGGCGGCGCCACCCTCAGCCCGGAATTTGCCGCGCTGTTGGCGGGGCTCACCATCTATACCGCCGCCTTCATCGCCGAGATCGTGCGCTCGGGCATCCTGGCGGTGCCCCACGGCCAGACCGAGGCCGCCATGTCGCTGGGCCTGTCGCGCGGTAAGACGCTGCGGCTGGTCATCCTGCCGCAGGCGCTGCGGGTGATCGTGCCGCCCTTGACCAGCCAGTACCTGAACCTGACCAAGAATTCCTCGCTGGCCGTCGCTATCGGCTATCCCGATCTGGTCAGTGTCGCCAATACGACGATCAACCAGACTGGCCATGCGGTGGAAGGCGTCGGTATCATCATGGCGGTGTTCCTGACCATCAGCCTGGCGCTGTCGTTGCTGATGAATTGGTACAACGCCCGCGTGACTCTGGTGACGCGATGACGCGGGGCCATCCCAACGACCATTCGCCCTCGGCCATCGCTGCCTCCGACGTGGAGGAGCCGTCCTCCGCCGCCCGTCCGCCGGGGCCGCCGCTGCTGGGCTGGGCGCGCGAGAACCTGTTTGCCAGCGTTCCCAACACCCTCCTGACGCTGCTGGCGCTGTGGCTGCTGTGGGAGACCATTCCGCCGCTCGTCAGCTGGGGGGTGCTGAATGCCCATTGGACCACCGGCGGCGATGTCTGCCGCGAGGGCGGCGGCGCCTGCTGGAGTCTGGTCACCCAGCGCCACCGGCTGATGCTGTTCGGCGTCTATCCCTATGACCAGCATTGGCGGCCCTTGCTGGCCACCGCCATCCTCATCATGCTGCTGGCCACCAGCGCAATCCGCCGGTTCTGGCGCAAGGGGCTGATCCTGGCCTGGGGCGCGGGTTTTGCCGCAATGGCGGCGTTGATGTGGGGCGGCTTTGCCGGACTGCCTTATGTGGAGACCGACCGCTGGGGGGGATTGCCGTTGACGCTGGCGCTGGCCGTGCTCGGCATCGTGCTGGCCTTTCCGCTGTCCATCGTGCTGGCCTTGGGCCGGCGCTCGGATCTGCCGGCCATCCGCGCCTTGTCGGTGGGCTATATCGAGCTGGTGCGCGGCGTGCCGCTGGTCAGCGTGCTGTTCATGGCGTCGGTCATGTTCCCGCTGTTCCTGCCCGAAGGCGTGACGGTCGACAAGCTGCTGCGCGCCCTGGCCGGCATCGTGCTGTTCACCGCCGCCTATCTGGCCGAGGCGGTGCGCGGCGGGCTTCAGGCCATCCCGCGCGGCCAGGAGGAGGCGGCGGATGCCCTCGGTCTCTCCTATTGGCGCAAGATGCGGCTGATCATCCTGCCCCAGGCGCTGCGGCTGGTGATCCCACCCATCGTCAACCAGTTCATCAGCTGCTTCAAGGACACCTCGCTGGTGACCATCGTCGGCCTGTACGATCTGCTGGCCGCCACCAAGGCGGCCCTGGCCGACCCGGAATGGCGCCCGTTCTTCGTCGAGGGCTACGTCGCGGCCGCCTTGGTCTATTGGAGCTTCTGTTTCTTCATGTCCCGTTACAGCCAGTGGCTTGAGCGCGAGCTCGCCACCGGGCAGCGCCGCTAGGGGGAAATATGAGCGACACCGTCGTCGAGCTGATCGGCGTCAATAAATACTACGGCAGCTTCCACGTGCTGAAGAACGTGTCGCTGTCGGTGGGGAAGGGGCAGAAGGTGGTGGTATGCGGGCCGTCGGGTTCGGGCAAGTCCACCATGATCCGCTGCATCAACCGGCTGGAGGAGCATCAGGCCGGAAGCATCGTCGTCAATGGCCTCGAGTTGGGCGATGACCTCAAGGCCATCGAGGCGATCCGCAAGGATGTCGGCATGGTGTTTCAGAGCTTCAATCTGTTCCCCCACCTGACCGTCCTGCAAAACCTCACCCTGGCGCCGTTATGGGTGAAACGGATGCCCAAGGCCGAGGCCGAAGAACTGGCCATGCACTTCCTCAACCGCGTGCGCATTCCCGAGCAGGCGAACAAGTATCCGGGTCAATTGTCGGGCGGCCAGCAGCAGCGCGTCGCCATTGCCCGCGCCCTGTGCATGAAGCCCAGCGTCATGCTGTTTGACGAGCCAACCTCGGCGCTCGACCCCGAGATGGTCAAGGAGGTGCTCGACGTCATGATCGGGCTGGCCGAGGAAGGCATTACCATGATCTGCGTGACCCATGAAATGGGCTTTGCCCGCGCGGTGGCCGATACCATGGTGTTCATGGCCGACGGCCAGATCGTCGAGACCGCCCCGCCCGCCGAATTCTTTGCCAATCCCAAGAGCGAGCGGACGCGGCAGTTCCTCGGGCAGATCATCGGGCATTAGATAAGGGGCACTGCAGAGCCGCCGGTTGCGGTGCCAGGGATTGACGATTACCTTCCCGTCATTCGTTGCCAACGGGATCACCATGCGCCTGAATTTCATCGAAGCCGGTTCCGGCAAGCCCCTCGTCATCATGCACGGCCTGCTGGGCTCGTCGCGCAATTGGGGC
>JAEZFE010000398.1 GCA_023437865.1 Pseudomonadota bacterium
AGTATCTCGCGTCTGAGCGCATGCGCCGCGTCGTCGTGGTCGGCCCCGACAGCCCGGTCACCGAAGCGGCAGTGGCGGCGTTCAAACGCACGTTCCCCGGCGAGGTGTCCGCCGTGCTGGCGCCGAAGACAGGCTCGACCACCTTCACTGCCGAGCTCGACCGTATCGCCCGGATCAAGCCCGACGCCATCTACTCGCTGCTGACGGGCGGCATGGGCGGCGCCTTCGTGCGGGCCTGGGGCGGCTCGCCCGTCAAGGCTGAAGTCCCGCTGTTTCCGGCCTGGCAGGCGGTGGAACGCCCGCTGCTGCCGGCCATGGGCGATGCCGCCATCGATCTGGTCAGCGTCAATAGTTGGGGCGCCGATCTCGACAGCATTCCCAACCGCCGCCTGACCGCCGATTTCGAAGCGGAGTATGGCCGTCCCGCCACCACCTGGGCCGCCTTGGGCTATGATGCCGTCTATCTGCTGGATGCCGCCCTGCGCGAGACCAAGGGCAGGACCAGCGACCAGGATGCGCTGCGGGCAGCCCTGCGCCGGGCTGATTTCGTCTCGGTGCGCGGCGCCATGAAGTTCAACACCAACCATTTCCCGCTGACCACGTATTACGTGCGCAAGATCATCCGCGATCCCAAGGGGCGCGCCACCACCGAGATGCGCGGTGTGGTGCTGAAGGATTGGCGCGACCGTCTGGCGCCGACTTGCCCCATGCGCTGGGTCGAGGAACCGCTGCCGCCGCCGGTGAAAAAGTAAGGCGGGGGAGGAGCGGGAGAACCTAGCAGGAGCAGATCTGGTTGCTGTATTCCCACGCCGATCCGTCGGCCTTGGCCTCGCCCCAGATCACGTGCCGGCGCTTGCCCTGCCTCTTCGCCTCATACATGGCCTCGTCGGCCTTGCGCAGGGCGCAGGACAGATCGGTGCAATCGGCCGGGCATATGGATACGCCGACGCTGCACCCGATGCCGTAGCCGATGGTTTCCATGCGCTCCACCACGCGGCTGGCAATCTTGTGGGCGCGCTCATGGATGGTCTCCAGCGGCCCGACGGCGCAGAGCGCGAATTCGTCGCCGCCCAGCCGTCCGGCCACATCGGCCTCGCGCAGCGCTCCGCGCAGCACGTCGGCGGCGGCTTTCAGCACTTCGTCGCCCTTGTCGTGCCCATAGGTGTCGTTGACGCTCTTGAAGCCGTCCAGATCGACCAGCATTACCGCCATCCGCATCCCCTCTGCCGGGCAATTCCGGCCCCTGTGCTCGGCCAGCTCAAGCCACAGGCCACGGGATGGCAGCCCGGTAAGATGGTCGTGCCGTGCCTGGCTGAGTTCCGCGTGCACCTGCGCCTTCTCGGCCATGGCGTCGATGAGCGCCCCCTGGGTGGCTCGCTCACGCCGCAATGAGCGTACCAGCAGGGCGATGGCGGCGAGGATGAGGATGGCGCTGGCCGTCGTGATCATGGCCACCCGGAGAGAGCGGTCGCGCCACGACGTCAGCGCCGCCGATTTCTCGATGCCGGTCAGTACGATCAGGTCGTAGGCGCCGACTTTGCGGTACGCGGCAAGACGGGTCTGGCCGTCGAACAGCGAGAAGGATTCATATAAGCCCTCGGGCGCCTTCTCCAGCTCCTTGAAGATTTGCCCGCCCGCCAAGCTTCGGCCAAGGTACTGCTCGAGATTGGGCCGCCGCGCCACCAGCGTGCCGTCGGAGCGCATCACGGTCACCAGCGGGTCCAGATTGAACCCCATCAGGGCATAGAAATCGGTCAGCCAGGCCGTGTCCATGGAGGCCTGGATAACGCCAAGGAACTCGCCATGTTCGCCAATGATCGGCCGGGATACCGAATAGAAAATCGCGTTGGTGGCCTTGGCGCGGACCGCCGGACCGACGAAGATCGGCTCACCGCGCTTGGCTGCCTGAAAATAGGCGCGGTCGGAAACGTTCACCACGCGCGGCGGGAACTCCTTTGACTCGAGGACGGTGTTGCCGTCCTTGTCGAATACCCAGACCGATTGCCCGCCATCGATACCGGACGCGTAGGCACGTAATTGCTGCCAATGCTGGTAACTGGCGATGTTATCCAGGCCGCCGGCCTGTTCGATCATCCTGCCGACCAATTGAATGGCGGTATCGGCTCCCCGGACAGTGCGGTGGATGTGGTCATCGACCACCTTCGACATGTCACGCACCAGGGCGTAGCGCGCAGCCACGGTATCCTTGCGATCGGAATGGATCGAAAAGGCAGCTTCGCCTGCCAGGACCAGCACGACGGCAAGGATGCTTGCGAAGAAGGGGCGCAGGTTCATCGGGCTGATTGGCGCTTATTGACGTTGAACTAATACCTAACCCCGACGCGGAAATCACGTTTTTCCAGGTTGGCCGGAACCGGCGGCGCAATGCGCGGGTTAATAGAGCACCATGTAACAGGGAGGCTCGTCCGATGGCGGACCGCACCGACCATGTCATCCGTCCTGGCGCGGACAAGGCCGACGTCATGACGACAGAGGACACCGGGCTTATCGAGGCAGTGCGGCGTCGGGCCTATGAATTGTGGGAACAGGACGGTCGCCGCGAGGGGCTTGACCTCGAATACTGGACGCGCGCCGAGCAGGAAGTCCTGGGACGGGCGCCGCCGCTTGCGTGAGGTGCGGGATGGCTAAGGTCATCGGCTGGGTGGTCGCGATTATCTTCCTGATCGGCTTGCTCGTCGTGCTTGGCGTGTTCAAGGCGATCTTCTGACGCGTGCACCATGAAAAAGGCCGGGGT
>JAEZFE010000488.1 GCA_023437865.1 Pseudomonadota bacterium
CACCAGTGCCCCGCCTGGCCAGGGTGGCAGGACCAGCGCCAAGGCGAGCAGGCCAAGCGCCAGCAGCGCCTTTTCTGCCAGCGGGCGTGGCCGCCATCGGCTGGCATGGGCCAGCCGGTCGGATGCCATCATTTCTGACGACGCCCCTGCACCTTGCCGTGTGCCCGGCCGATCAAGTAGCCCAGCACGCCAGCCCCAGCCGCCGCCTGCAAGGCGAACAGCAGGGATTCGATCTCCTTGCTAGGCGGCGCCCACAGGCTGGCGAACCACGGCTGGTAGCCGGTTTCCTCGATGGCGGCCTGGGCTTCGCCGTCGGCGCCGCCATATTCACCCGGCAGGTTCAGGACCATGGGGGCGGCGACGATGAGTGCTGCCAACAGCAGCAGCACGGAGTTCTGTGCGCGGCTCATGCCTTCACCTCGACGCGCTGGCCCGACAGGGCGTTCACCACCACCACGGTCACCAGGCCTTCGGCCACGGCCAGCGGGACCTGGGTCAGCGCGAAGATTCCGGCAAACTTGGCGAAAGCCCCGGCAAAGCCCGAGGTGGCGTCCGGAAAGGCCAGCGCCAGCTGAACGCTGGTGACCACATAGGTGCCCAGGTCGCCCAAAGCCGCGCCCAGGAAGATGGCGACTGCGGTAGGCGCCCCCAGGCGGCGGGCCAGTTTCCACACGCCCCAGGCGATCCAGGGGCCGGCAATGGCCATGGAAAAGACGTTGGCGCCCAGGGTGGTGATGCCGCCATGGGCCAGCAGCAGGGCCTGGAACACCAGCACGATGGTACCCAGCACGCTCATCGCCGCCGGTCCCACGGTCATGGCGCCGAGCCCGGTGCCGGTGGGGTGCGAGCACGAGCCGGTCACGCTGGGCAGCTTCAGCGCCGACAGCACGAAGGCGAATGCGCCGGCGGCGCCCAGCGACAGGCGCGCCTCCGGGTGGTCGGTCAGGGTTTTCTTCAGCGAGCGGGCGCCCATGACCACGAACGGCGCCGAGACGGCGCTCCAGCCGACAGCATGGGCGAGGGGTAGGAAACCTTCCATGATATGCATGCGAATCCACCTATGTCCTGACGCGCGCGCACATCCCCGCAAAGGGCTTCACCGCTCCGAGACACCCCGCCCGGAAAAGCGTGCGCACGCTGTGCTGATGGCAGGTCTCCTGGCTCGCGGGTCATGAGATCCGGCATAGCCTTCCCGGCTTTTTGTCGTCCCACGGTGGATTATCGTGGGGCGAGCCAGTGGCGTCGCGCGGCCGGATCCTCTCCGCTTACAGTTGCGGGGGCAGCCCCGGATTTGGCGGCCTTTTCGGCCTCCGCACCGGAATTCCCTTTTCACCCCCGCCAGTTGTTTCGGCTGCCGGGGGAACCATCGCGGCCACTATAATTTCGCCGCATTCGAGGTGTCAATTTCCGCAAAAGGGGCAGCGGCAGGCTCGGGGGTTGCCACATCTTTCCAATTCGGTAACCCTTCGGCCCGTTCCCTCCAGGGAGGTATCTCTCGTGACGTACACCATCGCGCTGGTCGATGACGACCGAAACATCCTGACCTCGGTCTCGATGGCCCTGGAAGCCGAAGGCTTCAAGGTGCGTACCTATACCGATGGCGCCGACGCGTTGCGCGGACTGACCGCCCAATCGGCCGATCTGGCGGTGCTCGACATCAAGATGCCGCGTATGGACGGCATGGAGCTGTTGCAGCGCCTGCGCAAGCAATCGCAGATCCCGGTGATCTTTCTCACCTCCAAGGACGACGAGGTGGACGAGCTGCTGGGCCTGCGCATGGGGGCGGACGATTACATCAAGAAGCCGTTCTCGCAGAAGCTGCTGATCGAGCGCATCCGTGCGCTGTTGCGCCGCCTGGATGCCTCGGGCGAAGCCGCCGTCGATACCGGTGCGGTGCTGGTGCGCGGCGAACTGGTGCTGGACCCCGCCCGCCATGTCTGCACCTGGAAGGGCGGCAAGGTCGACCTCACGGTCACCGAATTCCTGATTCTCAAGTCGCTGGCCCAGCGCCCCGGCCACGTCAAGAACCGCGACCAGTTGATCGACGCGGCCTATGGCGAACACATCTATGTCGATGACCGCACCATCGACAGCCACATCAAGCGCCTGCGCAAGAAGTTCCGCGAGGTCGATGACGAGTTCGGCCATATCGAGACCCTGTACGGGGTCGGCTACCGCTACCGCGACGACACGCTTGCCTGAGCAGCGCCGCAAGCCGCCAACAGAGGCGGCCCGTAAGCCGCGTCGGCGCTGGCGCCCGCTGGCTTCGCCGCTGACCCGGCGCATCCTGGCGGTCAACCTGATCGCCCCCATCATCCTGGTGGCGGGCCTGTTCTACATGGACCGCTACAAGGCCGGCCTGATCCGCAACGAGCTGGCGGGGCTTGCGACCCAGGCCGAAATGGTGGCCGGCGCAGTGGGCGAGGGTGCGGTCAGCGAACAGGCGCTGGGCTTCCTGGAGCTCAACGGCGAACTGGCCCAGCAGATGGTCCGCCGCCTGGCCGAGCCGGCCCAGGTGCGCGCCAAGCTGTATGATGCGGTGGGCGGTCTGGCCGCCGATTCGCGCTATTTGCTGTCGGTCAAGGGCAACATCCATATCGAGGAATTGCCGCCGCCCCACGGCCATGGCTGGCAGGCCACGCTGGCGGCATGGTGGGACCGGGTCACCACCTGGATGCCCGAGGACGTAACCTTGCCGCCCTATCAGGAATACGCCGAGGACCGCGCCGATTACTGGCCCGAGGCCATGGTGGCGCTGGGCGGGCACACCAAATCCATGGTGCGCGGCCGCAATGGCGGGCTGGTGCTGTCGGTAGCGGTGCCGGTGCAGCGCTACAAGCAGGTGGTGGGCGCCCTGGTGGTGCAGGCCGATGGCCGCAACGTGGCGAAAAGCCTGTTCCAGGTACGCGTCAACATCCTGCAGATCTTCATGGTGTCGCTGGCCATCACCATCGGCCTGTCGTTCTACATGGCCGGCACCATCGCGCGCCCCATCCGCCGTCTGGCGGTGGCGGCCGAGCAGGTGCGCCACGGCCATGGCCGCCGCCACAAGATCCCCGATTTCTCCGAGCGAGGCGACGAGATCGGCGAGCTCTCGGTCGCCTTCAAGGAGATGACCGAGGCGCTGTGGAACCGCATGGACGCCATCGAGCGCTTTGCCGCCGATGTCTCGCACGAGATCAAGAACCCGCTGACCAGCGTGCGGTCGGCGGTCGAGACCTGCGCCCGCCTGACCGATCCCGAGAAGCAGAAGAAGCTGCTCGCCATCATCCAGGACGACGTGGAGCGGCTGAATCGGCTGATCACCGATATTTCCGACGCCTCGCGCATCGATGCGGAAATGCAGCGCGCCGAGACCGAGCCGGTGGCCGTCGCCACCATGGTCGAGACCTTGGGCGAGATCTACCGCTCGACCAGCGAGGACCAGCCGCTCGGTTTCGCCGTGTCGGTGCCGGAGGAGGACAAGCTTATCGTCGCCGGCATCGAAGGCCGCCTGGTCCAGGTGCTGCGCAACCTGATCGGCAACGCCATCTCGTTCAGCCCCGAGGACGGCACCATCCGCCTCTCCGCCGAACGCGAGGGCAAGTTCGTCCGCATCGAGGTGCAGGATGACGGCCCCGGCATCCCCGACAACAAGCTCGAGGCCATCTTCGACCGCTTCTACTCGGAACGCCCGGTGGCCGAGAAGTTCGGCACTCATTCCGGCCTGGGCCTCTCCATCAGCAAGCAGATCGTCGACGCCCATGGCGGCCTGATCTGGGCCGAGAACAGGAAGGACGGCGGCGCCCGGTTCGTGGTCAAGCTTCCGGCGGTGCGCGAGGCTTAGGCGGGAGTGGGGCGAACCTTGACTCCCCCACCCACTCCGTCCACCCTTTCGGCATGCAACTGGTTCACGCCACTTCCGTCGCTCTCGGCGGGCATGCCGTCCTCATCCGTGGTCCGTCGGGCAGTGGCAAGTCGGACCTGGCACTGCGGCTGATGGATGGCGGCGCCACGCTGGTGGCCGACGACCAGACGCAGGTAAGCGCCGAGGGCGGACGGCTGTATGTGGGCGTGCCCGGCAGCATCGCGGGCATGATCGAGGTGCGCGGTATCGGCGTCCTTCGGGTTCCCCACTTGGCGCGCGCTCCGCTAGCATTAGTGGTGGACTTGGTTCCGCCGGAGGATGTGGAGCGTATGCCCGAGCCGAGTTCGGCGGTTTTCCTAGGGATTTTGCTACCCCGTCTGGCGCTGGCCGCCTTCGAGGCATCAGCTGCGGCGAAGGTTCGCCTTGCGATGGGTTCGGCAACGCGAGATATAATGCCGTTGTCATGACGGAATCCGAGCCCGCCTGCGCTTCGACCGGTTCGTCCATTGCCAGCCCCGCCGGGCGGGCGGTGATCGTCACCGGCTTGTCCGGCGCCGGCAAGACTTCGGCGCTGAAGGTGCTGGAGGATCTGGGCTACGAAGCGGTGGACAATCTGCCGGTCCGCCTGCTGACCAGCCTGGTCCGCCCCGGCGAGGGGCTGACCCGGCCGCTGGCGGTGGGCGTCGATATCCGCACCCGCGATTTCGGCGTGGAGCCGGTCCTGGTCGAGATCGACAAGCTGACGGCTGAACGCGGCCTTGACGTGCGCGTGCTCTTCCTCGATTGCGACGACGAGGTGCTGCGCCGGCGCTTCACCGAGACCCGCCGGCTGCATCCGCTCGCCACCGATCGGCCGCTGATCGACGGCATCCGGCACGAGCGCAATCTGGTCTCGCCCCTGAAGCGCCGTGCCGACGTCGTGTTCGACACCTCGAATCTGGGCCCCGGCGAATTCAAGCGCGTGCTGGCCGGCCATTTCGGGCTCGAGACCGACAAGGGGCTCGTGGTCTTCGTGACCTCCTTCGCCTACCGCAATGGCTTGCCGCGCGAGGCCGATCTGGTCTTCGACGTGCGTTTTCTTTCCAATCCGCATTATGTGCCGGATTTGAAGCCGCTCACCGGCCGGGATGCGGGGGTGGCCGCCTATGTGGCCGCCGACCCTGATTTTCCGGCCTTTTATCAATCCATGACCAACCTGCTCGCACCATTGCTGCCGCGCTTCAAGGCCGAGGGCAAATCGTATCTGACGATTGCCATCGGCTGCACCGGGGGGCGCCACCGTTCGGTATTCCTTGCCGAACGGCTGGCCGCGTGGCTGAAGGATCAGGGCGCCCGCGTTGAGTTGCGCCACCGCGAACTCGGCGAGGGAGGACGTTGACAAGGGGATGGCTATGATCGGACTGGTACTCGTCACCCATGGGCAGCTCGCCCTTGAGCTGGTGGCCGCCATGGAACATGTGGTCGGGCCGCAGCCCAACGTCGCGGCGGTGTGCATCGGCCCCGACGACGATATGGAGCAGCGCCGCAACGACATCTTGGAGCGCGTCGCCAAGTGTGACGATGGCGCAGGCGTCGTCGTGCTGACCGACATGTTCGGCGGCACGCCTTCGAACCTCGCCATTTCCATCATGGACAAGGCCAGGGTCGAGGTGATCGCCGGCGTCAACCTGCCCATGCTGATCAAGCTGGCCAGCGTGCGCCATTCCGAGCCTCTGGCCGACGCCGTGGCCTCGGCCCAGGAGGCCGGCCGCAAGTACATCAACGTTGCTTCCAAACTCCTGAGCCAGGACCGCAAATGACCGAACCCGCCCCGGCGCCCACGGGCGACGACCTCCGGCGTTCCGCCACCATCTGTAACCGTCGCGGCCTGCATGCGCGCGCCGCCGCCAAGTTCGTCAAGCTGGCCGCCACCTTCGACGCCCAGGTCAGTGTGGCCCATCGCGGCACCGAGGTCTCGGGCCTGTCGATCATGGGCCTGATGATGCTGGCCGCCGCTCCCGGATGCTGCATCGAGCTCAAGGCTCAGGGCGCCCAGGCTGAAGCGGCGCTCGATGCTCTGTGCGGCCTGATCGCGCAGAAGTTCGACGAGGAAGATTAGGGTATAAATAAAGTCACAGGGCCGGAGAGCCCGCTGGGAAGGACGCGATCCAAGAAGGAGTCGGATGACCTCCACACACACCGGCACCCAAAACCCTCGCCCTAAAGCCTTCGCGTCCGCCCAGCCCGAGCTCATCCTCGATGGCATGGGGGTGAGCCGGGGCGTGGCCATCGGCATCATTCACCGTCACGATTCCGAAGCCGTGTCGGTGCCGGAATACCGGCTGCCGTTGAGCCGCATCGAGGCCGAGAAGGCACGCTTCGCCGAGGCTGCCGACCGCTCCGGCCGTCAGGTCGCGCAGCTTCAGGCCAAGGCCGAAAAGCTTGAGGGCTCGGCCGCCGAGGAGTTGGGCTATCTGCTCGACGCCTATCAGCAGATGCTGCACGGCTCGCGGCTGATCCGGGGCGTCAACCGCCGCATTGAAGGCGACCGCATCAACGCCGAGGCCGCCGTCCAGCACGAGATCGACGAGATCGCCCGTGGCTTCGAGGCCATGGAGGATTCCTACCTCTCGGCCCGCGTCGCCGACATCCGTGACCTGGGGCGCAGGCTGATCCGCAACCTTACCGGTGCACCTTACCGCCCGTTCCAGGTGCTGCCCCGCAACGCCATCATCCTGGCCGAGGAGCTGACCCCGGCGGATACCGCGCTGCTCGATCCTAAACAGGTGGCTGGCATCGCCACGGTTCTGGGCGGTGCCGAAAGCCATACCGCCATCATGGCGCGCTCGCTGGGGCTGCCCGCCGTACTGGGCGTTGCCGGGCTGATGAAGGGCATCCGCTCGGGCGACACCGCCATCATCGACGGGCGCAACGGACGGGTCATCATCAACCCGTCGCCCGATCTGCTGGAGGCGTACCGCAAGCGCCGCGCCGAATTCCTGCGCGGTCGCCGGGCGCTGGCCCGGCTCAGGGACCTACCGGCAGTCACCCGCGACGGCGCCCGCATCCTGTTGCAGGCCAATGTGGAATTGCCCACCGAAGTGGACTCGGTGCTGGCGGCGGGGGCGGAAGGGATCGGCCTGCTGCGCTCCGAATTCCTCTACATGAACCGCGACGATATTCCGTCGGAGGAGGAGCAGTTCCTGATCCTTAAGGAACTGGTCACCCGCATGGCCGGCCGGCCGGTCACCATCCGCACCCTGGATGTGGGGGGCGACAAACTGGCCCATGGCCTGGGCATCACCCCCGGCCCCAACCCCTCGCTCGGCCTGCGCGCCGTGCGCCTGTGCCTGTCGCGCCCCGAATTGCTGGAGGCGCAGCTGTCGGCGTGCCTGCGGGCTTCCGCCTATGGTCCCATAAAGATCCTGATCCCGCTGGTCGCCACCGTCGAGGAAATGCAGGCGGTGCGCGCGGTCATGGACGATGTGGTGAAAAGGCTGAAGCGCAAGAACGTCCCCATGGCCGACCCACTGCCGCCCCTGGGCGTCATGATCGAAGTTCCCGGCGCGGCGCTTGCCGCCGATGCGCTGGCGTGGCACGCCGATTTCTTCGCCATCGGCACGAATGACCTGACCCAGTACACCTTGGCCATCGACCGCGCCGACGAAACAGTGGCGCACCTCTATAATCCGCTCCATCCGGCGGTGCTGCGTCTGATCCAATTTTCGGCGGAAGCCGCCCTGCGCGCCCGCATCCCAGTCTGCGTCTGCGGCGAGGTCGCCGGCGACCCCCGCTTCACCGCGCTGTTGATGGGCCTGGGCATCCGTGACCTGTCCATGTCGGCCACCAACATTCCGGTGGTCAAGCAGCGCATCCGCACCATGGATCTGGTCGCCGCCACCCGGCGGGCCCGCGTCATCATGGACCAGAGTGACAGCGCCCGGATCGCGCAACTGCTCGACAGTTTTAACGAAGGCGAAGGCTAGCCAATCTGGGGCGAATAGGGCACCAGCGTGCTGATGACCGCCGCCAGGAACAGCGCGGGGGCTTCGCCGGCTGCCGCACCAACCTGGAACGGGCCGATAGCGACCGAACGGCCCGCCGCCTGCTGCAACACCTGGGCGTCGGCTGGTGCCCAGTCGGCGTCGATGGTGGCGTCGCAACCCACCAGGATGGAACTGGTCAGCAATGGCAACACGCCGTCGTTGGTCTCGGTCTGCCCCGAGGAGCAGAAGCCGGCGGGCGCGCCGGACAGGTCCCAGGCCCCCAGATTGAACAGGGTCGGATTGCACCACGACCGATGCAGCGCGACGGATTGATATTTGAACGACACTTTGTTGAGCTTTGTGGCGGGAGACACGGCAGCGGCGGCAACGCCGTCAACGCTGATCGTGAGGTCGCCGCCCCCGCCCAGCACGGTAAACGCACCGCTGCCGCTGGCTTGGAAATCCAGATCGACCTGCTGAAAGCGGTCGGGCACCGATGTGTTCCACCAATCGGCCGGCGACGCCTCGACCAGGCGCCAGGTGTTGCCGGGATCGCCGTCCAGGCTGGCCATGGCGGCAGAAGTGAAGTTCGCCAGGGCACTGGCCAGCACACTCTGGACGAAGCTGGCGGGCTGCGTCACGCTGGCACCTCTGACGATCAGCCCGTAGACGCTCTCGGTCGAAGAGGCCGTTGGCACATAGGCGCGGGTAAAGGGCAGCAATGGATCGACCAGATCGCGGAAGGCGCGTGCCGCCAGCGTGGTCCCGTTCGGGTTCGTGCTGCTGAAGGCGTTGGCGTATTG
>JAEZFE010000518.1 GCA_023437865.1 Pseudomonadota bacterium
CAATACGATCACGGTCACTTCCAGCGGCTTCACGGCTTTCGGCGTTCTCGTCAGCTACGGCGCCAGCGATGTCGTGGTCAGGGGGAACTCCATCTCAGCCAACCACACCGGCGGAGGCACAGCCGTCGCGCTCCAGCTTTTTGAATCGACGGGGAGTGTCGTCGGCAACTCGTTCAGCGCAATCGGCGGCACCTCGAATGGCATTCTGCTGAACGGCGGCGCGGCCTCGACCACCGTCTTGCCCGGTTCGACCGGTAACACTCTCGTGGCGGGCAACTGCGACGTCCAAGGGACGGTCAACGGTTCGCTTGGCCTGGCCGGTGGCGCAACATGCCCGTGATCGGGGCGCCACTGTTCGCCGGCACCTCGGCAAGCGGCTCCTTAGGCGGCACCACTTCTCCGTAACCGAACCTTCCGCCTTTTGGCCTTGGCAGGGGGGGCGTTCTCGGCAAAGATGACCGCCGGTCCGCAACCACCTCACCGGTCATGCCCCATCGTCGCCGCATCTGGCCCGGCTCGCCGTATCCCCTGGGTGCCACCTGGGACGGCCACGGCGTCAATTTCTCCCTGTTCTCGGCCCACGCGGAAAAGGTCGAGCTGTGCCTGTTCGACCATCATGGCCGCGAGGTTGAACGCATCCCGCTGCCCGAATACACCGACGAGGTGTGGCACGGCTATCTGCCCGATGCGCGGCCCGGCCTGCTCTACGGCTACCGGGTGCATGGCCCCTACGACCCCATGCACGGCCACCGCTTCAACCCGCACAAGCTGCTGATCGATCCCTATGCCAAGGCGTTGTCGGGCGCGGTGATCTGGTCGGACACCCATTTCGGCTTCAAGCTGGGATCAAGCAAGCAGGACATGGTCATGGACAAGCGCGACAACGCGCGCTTCCAGGCCAAGGGCCGGGTGTTGGATACCGCCTTCACCTGGGGGGATGACCGCCGGCCCAACGTGCCGTGGCCCGAGACCATCGTCTACGAGACGCACGTGCGCGGCTTCACCATGCGTCATCCCGACGTTCCGCCGCAATATCGGGGCACCTTCCTGGGGATGGCCCACCCGGCGGTGATCGACCATCTGGTCAAGCTGGGCATTACCAGCGTCGAGCTGCTGCCGGTCCAGGCCTTCATGGACGAGCGCCATCTGACCGAGAAGGGCCTCAGGAATTACTGGGGCTACAACACCCTGTCTTACTTCGCCTGCGAGCCGCGCTATTACGGCGCCAGTCCGCATGGCGATTTCAAGACCATGGTCGAGCGCCTGCACGAGGCCGGGATCGAGGTCATCCTTGACGTAGTCTACAACCACACCGCCGAGGGCAATCAGCTGGGCCCGACGCTCAGCTTCAAGGGCATCGACAACCTCAGTTATTACCGCCTGGTCCCCGGGCAGGAGCGCTGGTACGAGAATTATTCCGGCTGCGGCAACACGCTCAAGCTCAGCCATCCTCGCGTGCTCCAGATGGTCATGGATTCTCTTCGCTACTGGGTCGAGGAGATGCATGTGGACGGCTTCCGCTTCGACCTGGCGGCCAGCTTGGCGCGCGAGAAATCGGGATTCGACGGCGGTTCGGGGTTCCTCGACGCCGTGCGCCAGGACCCGGTGCTGTCGCGGGTCAAGATGATCGCCGAACCGTGGGACATCGGCGGCGATGGCTACCGCCTGGGCGGCTTCCCGCCCAGTTGGTCGGAGTGGAACGGCCAGTACCGCGACACCGTGCGGCGCTATTGGAAGGGCGATGGCGGGCTGATCGGCAACCTGGCCTCCCGCCTCACCGGCTCGTCCGACATGTTCGGCTGGGGCGGGCGGCGGCCGTGGGCGTCGATGAACTTCGTCACCTGCCATGACGGCTTCACCATGGCCGATCTGGTGTCCTACGACCGCAAGCACAACGATTCCAATGGTGAGCACAACCGGGACGGGTCGGACGACAATCACTCGTGGAATTGCGGCCAAGAGGGGCCGACCCAGGACAAGCGCATCCACGCCCTGCGCCGCCAGCAGATGCGCAACATGCTGGCCACCCTGTTCCTCAGCCAGGGCGTGCCCATGCTGCTGGCCGGCGACGAATTTGCCCGCAGCCAGGGCGGCAACAACAACGCCTATTGCCAGGACAACGACATCGGCTGGATCGACTGGAACAACATCGATGCTGGGACGTTGGAGTTCGTGCGCGCGCTGATCAAGCTCCGCCGTGATCATCCGGTGTTCCGCCGGCCCCGCTTCTTCGACGGGCGCCGGATGCCGGGTAGCGCGCTCAAGGACATCACCTGGGTGACGCCCGAGGGCCGCGAGATGAGCCAGACCGATTGGACGCTGCCCTATGCCCGCTCGCTCGGCTTCATCGTCAGCGGCGACTCGGTGGCGACCGACGCCGCTTCGGGCGCCGAGGCCACCGACGACACCTTCATGGTGCTATTCAACGCCTATACCGAGATCATCTTCTACACCCTGCCGCCGGCCCAGTTGGGCAAGCGCTGGGACGTGGTGATCGACACCGCGCGGCCCGAACCGATCCTCGTGGGCGAGACGTGCGACGCCGGGGCGCGCTTTCCGCTCAAACCGCACTCGCTGGCGGTGCTGCGCCGGCGCAACGGGGCCTAAGGCCCAAGGGGAGCGTATCACGTGAAGAGCAAGCACCTCATGCCTTTCGGAACCTCCATCGAGCCCGGCGGCACCCGCTTCCGGCTGTGGGCGCCCGATTGCGGCGAGGTGATGCTGCACATTCCGGGCCGGCCCGACCAGATCATGCCTAAGGATGGCGATGGCTGGGCCGAGCTGACGGCACCGGCGGCCGGGGCGGGTACGCGCTACGGCTTCACGGTCGGCGGGCTGACGGTGCCCGACCCGGCTTCACGTTACCAGCCCGACGACGTGCACACCCTGTCCGCCGTGGTCGATCCCGAGGCGTTCGAGTGGACCGACGCCGCATGGAGCGGGCGGCCGTGGGAAGAGGCGGTACTCTACGAGCTGCACGTGGGCACCTTCACCGCCGAAGGCACCTTCGCGGCCGCTATCGCCAAGCTGGAATATTTGGTGGATTTGGGCGTGACCGCCATCGAGCTGATGCCGTTGGCCGAATTTCCCGGCGCGCGCGGCTGGGGCTATGACGGCGTGCTGTTCTATGCGCCGGAAGCCACCTATGGCCGGCCCGAGGACCTCAAGGCGCTGATCGACGCCGCGCATGCCAAGGGCCTGATGGTCATGCTGGACGTGGTCTACAATCACTTCGGCCCGGAGGGAAACTACCTCCACACCATGGCCAAGCGCTTCTTCACCGACCGCCACCACACTCCGTGGGGCCAGGCGGTGAATTACGATGGCGCCGATGCCGGCCCGGTGCGCGAATTCATGATCCATAACGCGCTCTATTGGCTGGAAGAGTATCATTTCGACGGCCTGCGCCTGGACGCGGTCCACGCCATCCTGGACGACAGCCCCAAGACCATGCTGGAGGAATTGGCCGAGCGGGCGCGCGCCGCCTTTCCCGACCGCCACATCCATCTGGTGCTGGAAAACGACGACAACGCCGCGCATCTGCTGTCGCGCGACGGCAAGGGCCGGCCGCGCCACTACACCGGCCAGTGGAACGACGACATCCACCATGCGCTGCACCGGCTGCTGACCGACGAGGCGGGCGGCTATTACCGCGATTACGCCCCCGATCCGCTGGACCACCTGATCCGCTGCCTGACCGAAGGTTTCGCCTATCAGGGCGAGGAATCCGAGCACCGCAATGGCGCCCGGCGCGGCGAGCCGTCGCGGCAATTGCCGCCGGGCGCCTTTGTGGCGTTCCTGCAAAACCACGACCAGGTCGGCAACCGCGCTCTGGGCGAGCGCATCGACGCCCTGGCGCCGCTGCCGGCGGTGCACGCCGCCACCGCGCTGCTGCTGCTGTCGCCGCAACCGCCCATGCTGTTCCAGGGCGAGGAATGGGGCGCCTCGACCCCGTTCATGTATTTCTGCGATTTCGGCCCTGAGCTCGCCAAGTCGGTGCGTCAGGGCCGCAGGCGCGAATTCGCCCATTTCCCGCAATTCCAGGGCAAGAACGCCGCCGCCATTCCCGATCCGGTGGACCCGGCGATCTTCGCGAAGTCCAAGCTGGACTGGACCGAATCGACCCAGCCACCCCATGCCCACCGCCTGCGCGAGGTGCGCACGCTGCTCGGCATCCGCCGGCGCGAGATCGCGCCCCGGCTGGCCGGCACGGCCGGTGGCACCGCCGTGGCTGGCAAGCTGGGGGCCCGCGCCTTCAAGGCCGAGTGGCGGCTGGGCGATGGCGCCAAACTGACCTGTATCGCCAACTTTTCGGCGGTGCCGTTGCCGGGCATCGTTCCCGGTGAAGGAAGACTTCTATACTCTACCTACGGAGGGGTTGGCGCCTTGCCGGCGTGGGGAGTGGACTGGTATCTGGACGGGGGGACTGCATGAGTTCGGCGGAAGCACTCGATCGCCTGGCGCAATTGGCTGGCATCGAGGAGGGGTGGTGGGATTTCTTCGGGACTTGGCGCCCGGTCTCGGTCGACACCAAGAAGGCTTTCCTTGCCGCCATGGGCTTTGCCATCGGCACTGACGACGAGCTCGCGGCCAGCCTCGATGCCCTCGACAGCCACCCGTGGCGCCGCTGGCTGGAGCCGGTGGCGGTGTTCGACGAGTATCAGGAGACGCCGTTCGTCACCCTGACCATCGCCGCTGCACGCGACAAGGACGTGCTGACCTGGTCGCTGGAGGAGGAGCTGGGTGCTGTCCACGGCGGCGAGGTCCAGGTGGACACGCTGGAATGGACCGAGGAGCGCTGGCTCGACGGCGCCCTGGTCAAGCGCTGGCGCCTGCGCCTGCCGGGCCTGCCGCCCATCGGCTATCACCGCCTGCATGTGAACGCGCCGGATGGCGCCTCGGCTTCCATGGACGTGATCGTCGCCCCGCGCACCGCCTATGTGCCGGCCTGCGTGGCGGGCGAAGCCAAGGCGTGGGGATTGGCGACCCAGGTCTATGCGCTGCGCACCGACAGCGATTGGGGCGTCGGCACCTACAAGGCGCTGGAGGATCTGGCAGTGGGCGCCGCGCGCCTGGGCGCCGCCACGGTGGGCATCAACCCGCTGCATGCGCTGTTCGCCAACCAGCCGGAAAAGTTCAGCCCCTACGCGCCGTCGTCGCGCCGCTTCCTCAACATCGCCTATATCGATATCGAGGCCATTCCGGAATTCTGCGAATGCCTTGAGGCCAAGCGCATGTTCGCTTCGCCCGGCTTCCAGGCCAATCTGGCCCGTGTGCGCGGCTATCGGCTGGTGGATTACCTCGACGTGGCGCGGCTTCAGCGCCCGTTGCTTGAAATCCTCTACAAATGGTTCCGCACCCAGCATCTGGATGCTGGCGACGAACGCGGCCAGGCGTTCCGCGCCTTCCAGGCCGAGGGCGGCCATTTCGCCGAATTGTTCTGCACCTTCGAGGCGCTGCACGAGAAATTCCTGAAGGAAGACAAGGGCTACTGGCGCCACTGGCCCGACGAGTTCAAGCATCCGCGCTCGCCCGCCGTCTCGCATTTCGCATCAGAGAACCGCGAGCGCATTGAGTTCTTCTGGTGGCTGCAATTCGTCGCCGACCAGCAATTGGGCGCCGCCCATAAGCATGCTGTGGAGGCTGGCGCTGGTATCGGCCTTTACCGTGATCTGGGCGTCGGCATCGCTGGTGACGGTGCCGAGGCGTGGCTGGAGCAGGACAACCTCTCCCTCGGCGTGTCGGTGGGCGCGCCGCCCGACCCGCTGGCGCTCAAGGGCCAGGATTGGGGCCTGATCCCGTTCAACCCGCTTGCCCTGCGCGAGGCCGGATATGCCCCGTTCATCGGCGTCATGCGCGCCAACATGCGCCATGCCGGCGCCCTTCGGCTGGATCACGCCATGGCGTTGCAGCGGCTCTACTGGGTGCCGCCGGGCTGTTCCGCCGACCAGGGCGCCTATGTGCGCTATCCAGTGGACGATCTGTTCCGTCTGGTCGCCCTCGAATCCAAGCGCAACCGCTGCCTGATCATCGGCGAGGATCTGGGTACGGTGCCCGAAGGCTTCCGCGAGCGCATGGACCGCATGTCGCTGTTCGCCTACCGGGTGATGGTGTTCGAGCACAAGGACGGCCGCATCAAGTCGCCCGCCGAGTTCGACGAAAAAGCCCTGTCCATCGTCGCCACCCACGATTTGCCCAGTGCGCGCGGTTATTGGAACGCCGCTGACATTGCCCAGCGCATCAAGCTCGACCTCTATCCGCGGGACGGCATGGGCGAGCAGGAGCGGGCC
>JAEZFE010000548.1 GCA_023437865.1 Pseudomonadota bacterium
CTCGTACAGCGCGTTGGCGCGGAACATGGGGAATACGAAGTCGCGGACGAATTCTTCACGCAGGTCGTCGATGAAGATGTTCTCGTCCTTGATGCCCATCAGCTGGGCCTTCTTGCGGGCGGGCTCCAGTTCCTCGCCCTGGCCCAGATCGGCGGTGAAGGTCACCACTTCGCACTGATACTGATCCTGCAGCCAGCGCAGGATGATGGAGGTATCGAGGCCGCCGGAATAGGCCAGCACAACCTTCTTGACTTCGCCCTTCATGGGAAACGCCCTTGGATTTGGGAAAACGTAAGGGCGGAAGTATAGGCTTTGGCGCGGCTGGGGCAAGGGCCAGACGAGCGGGCCAGCCCTGCCGCGCGCGACGCTGGATATGCACAGGCGATTTGTGCGAAACCTTCGAACACCTACCAAGGTATATAGGCGAAGATGGCTCCCCCCACCAGACTTCCCAAGGAATTGGATTTGCCGCAGGCGTTCGAGCTCACCCGCAAGCTGGTCACCAGCACTCCCGAAGCGGACTTGCCGGCGGAGAGCTGCAGCCCAAGCGTACGCCGGCTGGCTCTGGTCGAGGATATCGCCGCCACCACCCCGGCCAAGCCCGAACCCCTTCGCCCCCAGGGCGGCGCCCTGCGCTACTGGCTGTGGCGCCTGGCTGGCCGCCCGGCCCTGCAATCCGGCGAACTGGACGCCCTCCGCCAGTACGACCATGACCGCCGCATCAAGCGTGAGCGCGACCGTGTGGCTGAACTGGCCCGGCTGACCGAGACCTTGCAACGCGCCCACGAAAACGAATCCGAGCGGCTGCGGTCGGCCACCGCCCAGGCCGAGGCCGAGGCCTCGGCCCTACGGCAGCGTATGGCCGAGCTGCAGCGTATGAGCGAAGCCGAGATGGCCCGCCTGCACGAAGGCCACGCCGCTGGCATGCTTCGTACGCGGGCGGAAGCGGCCCAGGAACGCGATGAGTTGATGGCGCCGTTGTACTGGGACCTGGACCAGGCGCGTGCCCGCATCGCCGAGTTGGAGCGGGAGCTCGCTACGGCGCGTGCCTTCCCCGGCAATACAGCCGCGCTGGCCGAAGCCCAGACCCGCGCCACCGCCGCCGAGGAGCGCGCGCGCTTGGCCGAGAACAAGGTCGAGATGCTGAAGGACGCGCTGGACATCGCCAAGTCCCGCTCTGGCGCGCCCGCCGCCGCCGACACCCGCTTCCGCGATGCCAAGCGCGCCTTTGCCCGCGCCTTCCATCCCGACCAGGGCGGCCGTGGCGATGACGAACGCCAGCGCATGTTCCTGTCGTTCTGGCCTGAATTGGAACGGATCGAGCGCGAGGGGTGATCGCCCCCATCATTGGCGCGTTTCTTGCCGAACTCACTACCCAGATGAAGGCCGTCGCGTGAAATCGGCCCGCCTGAGGAAAAAGGGCCGTCCCGTGGGGACGGCCTTTTTTATGCCGTGGCGGCGTGATGCTCGTCGGGGATGCCGGCAGCCAGACGGTCGGCCAGGCGCGAGCATTTCTGGCGCTGGCTTTCCGAACGCAACTGGCCGCAGGCGGCCAGGATGTCGGCGCCACGCGATTTACGGATCGGCGCAGAGTAGCCGTTGTCCTGCAGAATGTCCGAGAACGCCTTGATGTGCTTCATGTCGGAGCACTCGAACTCGGAGCCCGGCCACGGGTTGAACGGGATCAGGTTGAACTTGGCCGGCAGGCCCTTGACCAGACGCAGCAATTGGCGGGCGTCGGCGGCGGAATCGTTGACGCCCTTCAGCATAATGTATTCGAAGGTGATGCGCCGGGCGTTGGACGCGCCAGGGTATTCGGCGCAGGCCTTCATCAGCTCGGCCAGCGGGTATTTCTTATTGATGGGCATGATGCGGTCGCGCACCTCGTCGGTGACCGCATGCAGGCTGATCGCAAGGTTGACGCCCAGTTCCTCGCCGCAGCGCTTCATTTGCGGCACCACGCCCGAGGTGGACAGGGTGATGCGCCGCTTGGACAGCGCGATGCCCTCGCCGTCCATGATGATCTTCAGCGCCGTGGCGACGTTGTCGAAATTATAAAGCGGCTCGCCCATGCCCATCATGACGATATTGCTGAGCTTGCGCGCCTGATCGTCGGGAGTCGGCCACTCGCCATAGGCGTCGCGCGCCACCAAGAACTGGCCGACGATCTCGGCCGAGCTCAGGTTGCGCACCAGCAGCTGGGTGCCGGTATGGCAGAACTTGCAGGTCAGGGTGCAACCGACCTGGCTGCTGATGCAGACCGCGCCGCGCACCTCGTCCTCATCGGGAATGTAGACGGTCTCGGCCTCGTTGCCGTCGCTGAACTTGATCAGCCATTTCCGCGTGGTGTCCACCGACACCAGGTCGCGTTCGACCTGCGGGCGCTCGACCACGTAATGCTCGGCCAGACGGGCCTGCATCACCTTGGAAATGGAGCTCATCTTGGCGAAGTCGGTCTCGCCGCGATTGTAAAGCCAGTGCCAGAGCTGCTTGGCGCGGAACGGCTTCTCGCCGATGGTCGCCATTTCGGCGGCCAGTTCGTCGCGCGACAGGCCGATGAGGTTCTTTTTGGTGCCGGTGTCCATAAGCGGAAGAGATAGGGAGATGCGCGGCGAAACGCAATAATTCTCGGCATCCGGCCCTGCCTCCGACTTTCGTCGAAAAGACCGGCGTACCCCATTAGCGATAGGATCGCCCTACAGCTATCTCGAAGGGGGAACCCAAATGCCTGAACACGACAATTCCTGCTGCCGCGCCCACAGCCTGTCGCGCCGCGGCCTGCTCAAGATGGCCCTGATCGGTGGCGCTGCTGCCGCCCTGCCCTTTGGCCAGGCCCAGGCCGGCGGCACCGCCGAGGCGCTGCTGCTGTCGTGCATGGATTACCGGCTGGTGGACGACATCGTGCGCTACATGGATGGGCGCGGCCTGACCAACAATTACGACCACGTGGTGCTGGCCGGTGCCTCTCTGGGCGCGGTCTCGGAGAAGCTGAACTGGGGCAAGACCTTCTGGGACCATTTGGAGGTCGCCATCAAGCTGCACCACATCAAGAAGGTCATCGTGCTCGATCATAAGGATTGCGGCGCCTACCGGGTGGTGTTCGAGCGCGATTTCAAGGGCGCCGACGAGGATGCCATCCACGCCGAGCAGTTGGGCACGCTGAAGGCGGCCATCCAGGCCAAGCACCCCCAGCTCGCCGTGGAGCTGCTGGTCATGGACCTGGACGGCAAGGTCTCGCCGGTGGCGGCAGCCTAAGGAGCTAGCGCTTCACCCCGCATGCCTTGTCGATGGCGGCCAGGGCATCGGAGAAGCCCTTGAGCGGGATGGTGTCGGTGATGGCTGCGCCCTTGGCGGGCGTGGCCTTCACCACCACCTCCTTGCCCTTGGCCATGGCGGCGATGATCGCCTTGTCGGCGGTGGAATCCTTGGCCCAGGCGGAACCGCCCTTGGTGAAGAAGGCGTGCTTCATGCCGCCGATCTGAATCTCGGCGTCCGAATCCTTCTTGAAGCCGTAAGGGGCGATCAGGCTGACCTCACCCGGGCTCTTGGGCCGGTGGGTGATGGCGATGGCGGTGGCGCTGCGCTCCTTTTCCTTCGGCGCGTTGGCGCGGGCGGCGGCATAGCACACCTTGCCCGAGGCCTCGGTATAGACGTAAGCCTCCCAATTGCCGGCGGAAACCAGACGCTTGGCTTCGTCCGCCATGGCGGGGCCGCTGACGGCGGCACAAGCGGCAAGCAGGGCGGCGACGGCGATGCGCAGCTTATCCATAATCGACTTCCCTAGAGCGTTTCGGCAACTCGGGCCGGCTGGCAGGGGTTAAACCGCTTGCGAGGTTGCACTGTCAACAGGTTCGAGACCCCCGATGACCAGGCATGCGAATCCCGTGGTGGTGGAAGTCCTGCGCGGTGAACTGGTGGAAAGCGTCCACCGCGCCGCCGTGGCGGTAGCCGATAGCGGCGGCGGGCGGGTCGCGGTATGGGGCGACGTGGACCGCCCGGCCTTTCCGCGATCGTCGCTGAAGCCCATTCAGGCCCTGCCGCTGGTGGAGACCGGTGCCGCCGAGCATTTCGGCGTGACCGAAGAGGAATTGGCGCTGGCCTGCGCCTCGCATGGCGGCGAGCCGCGCCATACCGAGCCGGTGGCGGCCTGGCTGGCCCGGCTGGGCCTGTCGGAAACCGATCTGGAATGCGGGGCCCACGCCCCCACCCATATGGCCACGGCCTGCCGGATCGAAACCCCCAGCGCACTGCACAACAATTGTTCGGGCAAGCATGCCGGCTTCCTGACCGTGGCACGGCATCTGAACGTGCCGACCCGCGGCTATATCACGCCGGACCACCCGGTGCAGCGCTTGGTCCGCGAAGCCATCGAGCAACTGACGGGCGGCATCGAATTGCCGTGGGGCGTGGATGGCTGCGGCATTCCCGCCTTCGCCCCGCCGCTGGCCGCCACTGCCGCTGCCATGGCGCTTCTGGCCGACCCGGCCATTCTTGATCCCTGCCGGCGCAAGGCGGCCCATGCCGTGGTCGATGCCATGCGGCGCCACCCCCTGCTGGTGGCCGGCGAAGGCCGTCAGGACAGCGCGGTCATGACAGCCCTGCCCGCGATCGCGGTCAAGGGCGGCGCCGAAGGCTTCACCATCGCCATTCTGCCCGAACGCGGCCTGGGCATCGCCGTCAAAGCCGATGACGGCGCCCGGCGGTGCGCTGAAACCGTGCTGCTGGCCGTGCTCGACCGCCTGGGCGAGATCGACGATACCGCCCGCGAGCACCTGGCCGAGTGGCTTGAACCGCCGATCCGCAACATGGCCGGCCGGATCGTGGGCAAGGTGCGCGCGGTGCTGCCGGCGTAAGGTCCTAGGCCTTCGGCCGTCCCCTGGGTGGGAACCCCGTGCGCCCCCGCATTTCGCGCTCGTATTCCAGCGACCAGCGGACGTTGGGATAGGCCAGATCGTCCCACGGGATCTCCTCCCAGGCAAACAGGCCAACCTCGAGGCTTTCCGGGCCGACCCCGAATTCGGGCGAGGTCATGCGCGCCCGGTAGATCATGTGGACCTGGCTGATTTCGGGAATGGAGTAGATCGCCAGCAGCGCATCGATCTCCGCATGGGCGCGGGCTTCCTCCCACACTTCGCGGAGCGCGCCTTGCTCGGTGGTCTCGTGTAGCTCCATGTAGCCCACCGGCATGGTCCAGTAGCCGACGCGCGGCTCGATGCCGCGCTTGCACAGCAGGTACTTGTCACCCCAGGTGCAGATGGCGCCGACGATAACCTTGGGATTGTCGTACAACACGAATCCGCAATCGCCGCAGACAAGCCGCTCGCGGTCGTCTCCTTCGGGCGTCATGCGGATGGTCGGGCCGGAGGTCGTCATGGGGCGAGTGTGACCAAGCCCGCGGCCCGGGGCAAGATGGAAAGGGAACTAGACGAGGATGTCCAGATAGGTGCCCCGCTGGGCCCGCCGGTCGAGGTTTTCGACCGGATAATCGGCGGGAAGCATGCGGCTGCCGCGCGGACCGAAGCGGCCACCGTTGTCCACACCTGCCTTGAGGCCGGAATCGAAGCCCGGGGCGGAAGCGGCGGCGTCGGAAATGGTGGCTGGGCGGACACGCTCGACGATGGGCGAACCGATGCGCGACGACCCGGAAATCCGGTTAGATTCATCCGCCATAATGCAAATCCCGAACCCAAGACTATCCCCAAGAACGCACAGACTACCACGAAGGCCCGGCCCCGGCCAAGTCCAGCCAAGCCCCTACCC
>JAEZFE010000084.1 GCA_023437865.1 Pseudomonadota bacterium
GCTGCAGGATTACTGACGAAGCCCTCGCTTGGCGTGGCTCCGGGCCGGCATAGTCGGCCGCCCCCTTGTTCAGGCCCTATAGGACAGGATGAAATCGGCGATGGCCTCGACATCGCCGCGGGCAAAAGCCGGGCGGCCATGCGGATCGCAAGCGGCATCATCGGTGGCGATCGCCACCACCGACGGATGCTCGGGCGCCAGCATGGGTTTTCCAAGACCCGGGTCCCACACTTCCAGCTTAGGGTGGGCGCCGAACTTGAAGCCCTCGACCAGCAGCAAATCGATGCCGTGCAGTCTGCTGTCCACGTCGCCGAGCACCAGTTCGCCTCCGCCCTGAAGTTCGTGCACAAGGGCACAGCGAAGCGGCGACGCCACCATCACCTCTACCGCGCCTGCCTCAGCCAAGGCACGTGTCTCCGGCGTACCGATGGCCGGAACGTGATGGGTGTGCTTGATCGTCGCAACCTCGACGCCCCGCCGCACCAGCACGGGGACGAGGCGGACCAGCAGTGTTGTTTTGCCGCTGCCGCTCCAGCCGGCGATGCCGAAGGTCTTCATGGCGCGCACGGTAGACAATGGCAAGGGGATGGCGCAAGAGTGAGCCCGAAATGTGCCTGGATGGCCGGATGACTTCCCCTCCCCTCTCCCGTACCGCCCTTCTTTTTCTCGTGGTCGAGAGCACCGCCGTGCAGACGCTGGTGTCGCTGGCCATGCTGGCCTTGCCGGCCATTGCACCCAAGCTGACTGCGGAGCTCGGATTGCCGTCGTCGCTGGTGGGGTTTCAGATCAGCCTGGCCTATGGCGGCGCCATGTGCACGTCTCTGGTGGCTGGATCACTGGTGCGGCGGTGGGGCGCTTTGCGGACCAGCCAGGTCGCCCTGGCCGCCGCCGCGTTGGGCCTCGCGGGGATGACGGCCGGCTGGCTGCCGGTGATGGCGCTGGCCTCGGTGGTGCTGGGCTTCGGCTACGGCATGGTCAATCCGGCGGCATCGCACCTGCTGATGAAGGCCACCGGGCCGGCCCACCGTAACCTGATATTTTCCATCAAGCAGAGCGGCGTTCCGGTCGGCGGCACCCTGGCCGGGCTCACCCTGCCGCCGGTAGCGCTCGCCTTCGGCTGGGAATGGGCGCTGATGGCGGTTGCCGCCGTCGCCGTGGCGCTGGCACTGGCGCTGCAACCGGCCCGCGCTGGCTGGGATGCCGACCGCGAGCCGGCGGCGCGCCTGCGTGGCAGTCCTCTGGCCGGACTAGGGCTGATCTGGAAAAGCCCCACATTGCGGGCACTGTCCCTGACCGGCTTTGCCTTCGCAGCCGTGCAATTGTCACTCTCCACTTTTGCCGTGACCATGCTGGTGGCCGATCTGGACTGGCCCCTGGTGCAGGCCGGAATGCTGCTCTCGGCTCTGCAGGTGGCGGGCGTGCTGGGCCGCGTCGCCGCTGGGTTGGCCGCCGACCGCTGGTTCGGCGGCACCGGCACATTGATCGGCCTCGGTCTCCTCACCGGCGGGTGCTCCCTGGCCGCCGGATTGCTGGGGGCGGGCTCGCCGGCCATGCTGGCCTTCATGGTGATGGTACCGTTCGGCGCCGCCGCGTTGGGGTGGAACGGGGTCTATCTGGCGGAAATCGCCCATGCGGCGGTGGAGCCGGCGCAGATCCCCCGCATCACGGGCGCTTCGCTGTTCTTCACCTATGGCGGCGTCTTGGCCGGCCCCAGCGCCTTCGCCGCTCTGCACGGGGTGACAGGCAGTTATACCGCCACTTATGCGCTCTCCGCCCTCCCCGCCTTCATCGGCGCCGCCATGCTGTGGATGACAAGGCGGCGCAGCCGACACCAAGCCTGAGCCCAGCGCGGGAGTGGGAAGCAACGGGCATAGAACAAGCGCCCACGTGCATGCGAATGTCAGCAACCCAATATACGCAGCATGCACGCGATCCAAATCCTGCTGATCGTTTCCATGGCGGCGGTAGTGGCCGTTCTGCTGACCGGCATTGCCGGCTTCGCCAAGGGCGGCCCCTGGTATGAACGCAATGCCAACCGTCTGATGAACCTCCGCGTTGTATTGCAATTGGCGGCAGTAATCGCCCTTGCACTCGTTATCTGGCTGTCGCGCAGCCCCCCAAGCTGAGCTATTCTCCGGCCGCCTTTTGTGCGGAACGGCAATGACTCGGACGACAAGCATTCTTCTGGTGGAGGACTCGCGGAGCTTCGCGACCATGGCAGCCCATGCGCTGGGGACCCGCTTGGGGATGCCGGTGACGGTCGCCTCCTCACTGGCCGAGGCCGGCCGCTATCTGGATGCGGCAGGGAGCGAGCGGGTCCACGTGGTCACCGGCCTGTCGCTGAGCGACGGCCACGAGACTGAGGTGGTGCGTTTCTTCGCTGAACGCGGCCATCCGCCCATCGTCGTCACCGGCATGTTCGACGAGGCTCTGCGCGAGCGTGTGCTGGCTATGCCGGTCGTCGATTACGTCCTCAAAGACACCCCTCATTGCCTTGACACCCTGGTGTCGCTGGTGAACCGGCTGGAGCGCAATCGCACCATCACCACGTTGGTCGTGGATGATTCCAAGACGGCCCGCCAGCATCTGGCCATGCTGCTGAAGCTTGCCCGCCACCACGTATTGGAGGCTGCCAACGGCGCTGAAGGGCTGGCGCTGATCAATGCCCACCCGGACATCCGACTGGTGCTGACCGACTTTGACATGCCGCAGATGGACGGCATCGAATTGACACGGCGCATCCGCCTGATACGGCCGCGCGAGGAACTGGCCATCATTGGCCTGTCGGGATCCAACAGTTCGTCCAACAAAGGGTCAGTTTCAGCGCGCTTCATCAAGAACGGCGCCAACGACTTCCTGGCCAAGCCCTATGAACGCGAGGAGCTGGACTGCCGCATCCAGCAGAACCTGGATGCGCAGGACGCCTTCGCCCGGCTGCGCGACATCGCGACCAAGGATTATCTGACTGGCCTATACAACCGGCGCCACTTCTTTGAAAAGGCCTCCGCGCTCTTCTCGCACGCCAAGCGGCCAATGGCGGCGATGATGGACATCGATTTCTTCAAGGGGATCAACGATACCTACGGCCACGAGGCCGGCGACGCGGTGCTGAAGCAGGTCGCGGCGGCCCTGGCCGAAGCGATGCGCACCGACATACTGCTGGCACGCTTCGGCGGCGAGGAATTCTGCCTCATGTCGAACATGGACCACGGTGCCGCCCAGGCCTTCTTCGAACGGCTTCGCGCCGTCATCGCCGGACTGGTCATCCGCCACGGCGGCACCGAAATCCGCACCACCGCCAGCTTCGGCGTGGCGTGGGGGCCGGCTGACACCCTGGATGCCCTTTTGGCCCGCGCCGACGAAGCGCTGTACCGGGCCAAGGCCGCCGGACGCAACAGGGTTGAACTGGCCACGAGCTGACATGGCGTCGCGAACACCCGCCCCAGTTTCGCCATGATCGTGCCCTTGCCGCGCCCTAGTGCCGGCGCATGTTGGCGCCTTGTCCCGGCCACCGGGTTGTTTTGGAGCGTGCCATGTCGTTTCCGTTGTTCGATTCCAACTACCTGCTGTGGGCCGCCGATCTGGACGCCCACCTGATGGACCGCCACGGCAAGAGCAGCCGTTCCCTGGGCGTTGAGCCACGCCTTCTGCTCGAACGCTACTACCGGGGCGAGTCCGTCTCTTCGGCGCTTTCACTGATCGCCGAGCGCTATGGCCTGAGCCGATAGGCCTCAATGCCCTCTGAGGCGCAGCCTGGCCGCCGCCAACTGACCCAGGGCCGCCACCACCTCGGCGTGGAAGCTGCGCACCAGAGGCACCACCTTATCGGGGAGGATACGTTCATCCACCGTAATCAGGCGATGGGCCAGGGTGGTGTCGGCGCGCTCGCATTCCTCGATCAGCGCCCTTGGACGGTCGGCCACGAATGTGGCCTTCAGCCGTGCCATCAGGCGGTGCGCCACGCCCGAGGGCGTATCACGTTCACGCGGAACGCGGCCCATCGCCCGCACGTGGGCGTTCATTTCCGCAGCCATGGCCCGGCGCTGGCGCGACAGCGTGCCGAACAAGGCCGCCAGATCGCTCCCGCCGGCCCATTCCGCCGCCTGGGCGTAGGCTTCGGCGCTGTCGATGGCCAACTCAGCCAGCTCGTCCAGTATGATGGCCGCATCCGGTCGCATCACCCATCTCCGGGCGGCGGAACCAACACGGCCAAAGCACCTCGGCAGATGCGGAAGCGGGCCGGCGTGGATGTGGTGATTTCACCATCGGTGTTAACCGGCAGACAGGGCATGGTATCGACCTCGAAATCCTGACCATGCCAAGTCCGTACATGATCGAGTTGGCCGTGACGCCCCAGCTTGAGGCGCGGCAACAGCGCCATGTAGGTGAGCAGGCCCACAGGTTCCAATGCGAATAGATCAAGCCGGCCGTCATCGATGCGCGCATCCTCAGCCACGGTCATACCACCGCCGAAATGCCGTCCGTTGCCCACCGCGACCTGCAAGGCCGCCAGCTTGACCTGCTCGCCGTCCGAACGGATATGCACGCCGAACGGCTTGGTACGGCGCCAGCCCATGAGCGCCCCCAATCCATAGCCAAGCCGCCCCCAACGCCGCTTGAGATCGCGGCTGAGCGCGCGGGTCACCTCCACCGACAGGCCCATGCTGGCCACGTTGACGAAGTGTTTGCCGTTGACCCAGCCCAGGTCAACGTGGCGCACATGGCCGGCTGCGATGGCCCGGGCCGCCGCCACCGGATCAGCCGGGATGCCCAAGGTGCGGGCAAGGTCGTTGGCGGTTCCCAGGGGCAGCAGGCCCAGCGGCAAGCCGCAGGCCACCATCCCCTCCAGCGCGGCGTTAAGCGTTCCGTCACCACCGCCGATGATGACCATGGTCCGGCCCCGAGCGTGCGCCTGGATCAACGATGACATCTCCCCTGCCGGCGGGCAGTCCAGCCGCTCCACCTCGATCCCCGCCCCCCGCAACAGGGCGAACACCGCGTCCAGATCCTGGGCGCCGCAACGACTGTGGGTGTTGATCAGCATCAGCGCTCGTGACGACATGGCAGCAAACCACCAGCAATTCAGCATAGGCCTTATGCGCAAAACGCATAGGCGCCTCGCATGTTCCCGAAAGCTCGACATTGCCGTCTGGGCGTGCCGTGTTAAAACTCAAGGCAAAACCATAAGAAGCACTCATCGGAGGAGACATCCGTGCCCCAAACGTGGCGGGGGCCCTTCCCCTGGCTATTGGCCGCCTTTGTCGCCAATGTCGTGGCCATTGTCGCGGCCGCCTACTTTCTTTCGCAGGGGGTGGTCGACCAGCAAGAGCTGATCGCCCTATCCATGGTCGCACTCGCAGGAGCGGCCGTCATGTTCGCTC
>JAEZFE010000144.1 GCA_023437865.1 Pseudomonadota bacterium
GCCTTGGCCGCCGGCGCACACCCGCCTCTCGGAGCATCGGTATGACTACCTTCATCGCCATCCTGATCGATGGCCTGACCTACTCGTCATGGCTGTTTTTGGTCGCGGCAGGACTCACCATTATTTACGGCGTCATGCGCATTCTCAACATGGCGCATGGCAGCTTCTACGCCATCGGCGCCTATTGCGGCGCCTCGCTGGTCGGCTGGTACTTCTCGGGCGCCGAGGGCAGCCCGTACTGGAGCTATCTGCTGCTGGTGCTGGCGGCCGTCGCCTCCGGCCTCCTGGTCGGCCTGGTGGTCGAGCAGGGCTTGCTGCGCTTCCTTTACCGTCAGAACGAAATCCTGATGGTGGTCGTCACCTATGCCCTGCTGCTGATCCTCGAAGACCTCACCAAGCTGACCTTCGGCGTCGATCCCTATTTCACCTATCAGCCCTATTCGCTGCTGGGGCGGACCGAGCTGGGCGGGCTGGCCTTCTCCAATTACGACCTGGCGCTGGTCGCCGTGTCGGTGGTGATCGGCGCCGTCGCCTGGCTGGTGCTGAACCGCACCCACAAGGGCAAGCTGCTGCGCGCCGTCATCCATGACCGCGAGATCAGCGTGGCCATGGGCGTCAACGTGCGCGCCATGTTCGCCGCCACCTTCGTGGTCGGCTCCATGCTGGGCGCGCTCGCCGGCGCGCTGACGGCTCCGGCCATCTCGGTCAGCCCGGGTATCGGCGTCGAGGTCATCGTGCTGGCCTTCGCCGTGGTGGTGGTGGGCGGCCTGGGCAGCATCGAAGGCGCCATCGTCGGCTCGCTGATGGTAGGCATCTCGCGCGCTGCCGCCGTCCACCTGGCTCCCGAAATCGAGTTGTTCGTCATCTACGGCGTCATGTCGCTCGTGCTGGCCGTGCGGCCGCAGGGCCTATTCGGACGCACCCTGGCGAGGAAAATCTGATGCGCTTCGATAAGACTCAAGGCGCGCTGCTCGCGGTGACCCTCGCACTGGTCGCTGCCGGCTTCGTGGCGCCCTATTGGCTCACCTTCCTGCTGATGCTCGCTCTGGCCAAGGGCCTGGTGGTGCAGGGCGTCGTCATCCAGATGCGGACCGGCTTGGTGTCGTTCGGCCAGGGCCTGTTCTTCTGCATCGGCGGCTATGGCGTCGGCGTCGCCAGCAACCTGATGGGCATCACCGACGCCTTCGTGCAGTTGGGCCTGGCGGTCGCCGCCTCGCTGGCGGTGGCGGCGGTGCTCGGCCTGCTGATGGCCCGCTACCGCGACATCTTCTTCGCCATGCTGTCGCTGGCGCTGTCCATGATCCTGTTCGGCCTGCTGGTCAAGAACCAGGCGCTGGGCTCGACCGACGGCTTCAACATCGCGGCGCAGACCTATCTGGGCTGGAAGCCGGCGGCTGGTGAGCAGAAGCTGGTGAGCTATCTGCTGACGGTGGTGCTGGCCGGCATCGCGGCGCAGCTGATCTATCTCTATATGGCGTCCGGCGTCGGCCAGATCAGCGAGGCCATCCGCGAGAACGAGATCCGCGTCGAGTATCTGGGCCTGTCGCCGCGCTGGCTGATCTACGGCAATTACCTGCTCGCCGCGTCGGTTTCGGCGCTGGGCGGCGCGTTGACCGCGTTCGCCACCGGCCACGTCGATCCGGAAATGGCGTTCTGGACCACCTCGGGCGAGTTCGTCTTCATCGCGCTGCTGGGGGGCGTCACCCATGTGGCTGCGCCGTTCGTTGCCGCCGTGCTGTTCGCGGTGGTGCGCACATACGCGCTCGAATTCACCCCCAACACCTGGCAGCTGATCCTGGGCGTGGTGCTGCTTGCCAACATCGTCTTCCTGCCCAAGGGGCTGTGGAGCCTGATCCAGCGCGACCGGACGGCCAAGGCATGAGCGCCATTCTCGAAACCAAGAATTTGAACCGCACCTTCGGGGCGGTGACCCCCGCCAAGGATCTGAACGTCCGCATCGACCAGGGCGAAGTGGTGGGCGTCATCGGTTCCAACGGCGCCGGCAAGACGACCTTCATCAACATGGTCACCGGCTACCTGCCGCCGAGCTCGGGCGAGATCCTGTTCGAGCACCGGTCCATCGTCGGCAAGGCACCGCGCCAGATCACCCGCATGGGCATGGCCCGTTCGTTCCAGGTGGCCCAGCTGTTCCCCGAATTGTCGGTGCTCGACAACCTGATCGCCGCCCTGGTGGCAGCCGAAAGCCCGCGCCCGTCGTTCCTGCAGCCGACCCGCACGCCCGTCCGTGTCGCCAAGGCCGAGGACATCCTGGCGGAATTCGGTATTACCCACCTGCGTGACGAACTGGTGAACGCGGTGCCCCAGGGGGCGCGCAAGCTGATCGACATCGCCATGGCGCTGATCGGCAACCCGCGCATGCTGCTGCTGGACGAGCCGACCTCCGGCGTCAGCGTCGAGGAGAAGTTCGGCCTGATGGATACTGTCATGGCGGCGGTCCGCCATCACGGCGTCACCGTGCTGTTCGTCGAGCACGACATGGAAATCGTCGAACGCTACGTCTCGCGCATCCTGGCCTTCTATTCCGGCGAGATCATCGCCGATGGCCCGCCGTCTCAGGTGATGGCGGATGCCAAGGTGCGCGAACTGGTCATCGGACATCATGCCCCCCAGGGCGGCGTGCGCAAGAGGAGCGCCGTGGTATGACGCTTTCCATCCAAGCACTGGACGTCTCGATCCAGTCCATTCCCATCCTGCGCGGCGTCGATTTCGCCGTTCCCGAAGGCGCCATGGTCGGCCTGATCGGCCGCAACGGCGCCGGCAAGACCACGCTGATGCGCTCCATCATGGGCCTGATCAGCCCGGATGCCGGCAAGATCGTCATCGACGGCCAGGACATGACCCGTGCCGCCGGCCATCGCCGTGCCGGCATGGGCATCAGCTACCTGCCCGAGGATCGCCGCCTGGTGCCCGAGCTGATGGTCGAGGAGAACATCCTCATGCCGGCCTGGGCCAACGGCATCAAGGATGCCGCCGAGCGGCTGGAATGGATCTATGGGCTGATGCCCGAGGTCCGCGAGTTCCGCACCCGCCGCGCCCTGCAATTGTCGGGCGGCCAGCAGAAGTTGGTGGCGCTGGCCCGCGCCCTGATGCCCGGCCGCAAGCTGCTGCTGCTCGACGAGCCGTTCGAGGGCGTCGCCCCCGTGCTGTCGCGCCGCCTGACCGAGGTCATCGGGTCCTTGCGCAGTCAGGGCCTGTCGGTCGTCCTGTCCGAATCCGATGACACCCATTCCGCCGACCTCGTCGACCGCGTCTACCGCATCGAGCGCGGCGTCGTCACCGTTGGCTGAGGAGATTGATCCCATGAGCGATTTCGTTTTCGAGACCACGCCGCGCATCATCTGCCAGGCCGGCGGCGCCGCCCGCCTGGGTGAACTGGCCCAGGGTCTGGGTGCCAAGCATCTGTTCGTCGTCACCGACCAGGGCCTGGTGAAGGCTGGATTGCTGGAGCCGGTGGTGGCCGCCATGGCCGCCGCCGGGGTCAAGGCCACCCTGTTTTCCGATGTGCTGGCCGATCCGCCGGAGGAATCGGTGCTGGCGGCGGTGGAAGCCGCCCGTTCGGCGGGCGTCGACGGCGTGATCGGCTTCGGCGGCGGCTCGTCGCTCGACACCGCCAAGCTGGTCGCCCTGCTGGCCGGTGCTCCGCAGGACCTGCCGTCCATCTACGGCATCGGCCTGGCCAAGGGGCCGCGCCTGCCGCTGATCCAGGTGCCGACCACCGCCGGCACCGGCTCGGAGGTCACCCCCATCGCCATCGTCACCACGCCCTCCCATGAGAAGAAGGGCGTGGTGTCGCCGCTGCTTTACCCCGACATCGCGCTGCTCGACGGCCAGCTCACCATCGGCCTGCCGCCGGCGGTGACCGCCATGACCGGCATCGACGCCATGGTGCACGCCATCGAGGCGTTCACCAGCCGCCACAAGAAGAACCCGGTGTCGGACTCGCTGGCGACCAAGGCGCTGGAACTGCTCTACGCCAACATCCGCACCGCCGTGACCGACGGCAAGAACGTGGCGGCGCGTTCGGCCATGCTTCAGGGCTCGCTGCTGGCCGGCATGGCCTTCGCCAACGCCCCGGTCGGCGCCGTGCATGCACTGGCCTATCCGCTGGGCGGCCATTTCCACGCCCCGCACGGCCTGTCCAACTCGCTGGTGCTGGTCCCGGTCCTGCGCTTCAACCGGCCCGTCGCCGACAAGCTGTACGCCCAACTGGCCGAGGCCATGATGCCGGGCACCCGCTACGACAGCGTCGAAGCCGGTGCCGACGCCTTCGTCTCCGCCATCGCCAAGCTGGTGGCGGAGATGCCCTATGCCCAGACCCTGCGAGACATCGGTGTCACCGAGGCCGACCTGCCCAAGCTGGCGACCGACGCCATGAACGTCCAGCGCCTGCTGGTCAACAACCCGCGCGACGTCGCCTATGACGACGCCCTGGCCATGTACGGAGAGGCGTTCTGATGGCCGACCGCACCGAGACCCGCGCGGCCTACAAGGCGTTCCAGACCATCACCACGCGGTGGATGGACAACGACGTCTACGGCCACGTCAACAACGTCCAGTATTACAGCTTCTTCGACACGGCAGTGAACCGCTGGCTGATCGAGCAGGGCGTGCTGGACATCCACAACGGCGAAACCATCGGCTTGGTGGTCGAAACCTCGTGCAGCTACTTCAAGCCTATTGCCTTCCCCGAGACGGTGCATGCCGGCATCCGGGTGGCCAAGCTCGGCAACAGCAGCGTCCGCTACGAGGTCGGCTTGTTCCGCGACGATGACGACACCGTCTCGGCCGCCGGCTATTTCGTCCATGTCTATGTCGACCGCGTCAGCAACCGCCCGGTGCCGCTGCCCGAGCCGCTGCGCGCCGCCCTGTCCACCCTCGCCGTGTGAGGAAGTCCATGTCGATCCAGTTGCCCACGTCGATCCAGTTGAACGATCCCGCCCTGTTGCGCAGCCTTTCCTATGTGGGCGGCGCCTGGGTGGGCGCCGATGACGGCGCGCTGTTCGCCGTCACCAATCCCGCCAATGGCGACACCATCGCTTCGGTCGCCGATCTCGGCGCCACTGAGACGCGCCGCGCCATCGAAGCCGCCGACCACGCCCTGCCGGCCTGGAAGGCCAGGACCGGCAAGGAGCGCGCCGCAATTCTGCGCAAGTGGTTCGAGCTGATCATGGCGGCGCAGGAGGACCTCGCCAAGCTGATGACCCTGGAGCAGGGCAAGCCCCTGGCTGAGGCCAAGGGCGAGGTGGTCTATGGCGCGAACTTCATCGAGTGGTTCGCCGAGGAAGCCAAGCGCATCTATGGCGACACCATCCCAGCCCATGGCGCCGACAAGCGCATTGTCGTCATTAAGCAGCCCATCGGCGTGGTGGCGGCCATCACCCCGTGGAACTTCCCCATCGCCATGATCACCCGCAAGGTGGCCCCGGCGCTGGCGGTCGGCTGCTCGGTGGTGGTCAAGCCGTCCGAGGACACCCCGCTGTCGGCCCTCGCCCTGGCGGTGCTGGCCGAGCGCGCCGGCCTTCCCGCCGGTGTGTTCAACGTGGTCACCTCGACCAAATCGCCCGAAGTGGGCGTGGAACTGACCACCAGCCCGATCGTGCGCAAGGTGTCGTTCACCGGCTCGACCGAAGTCGGCAAGATCCTCATGCGCCAGTCGGCCTCGACGGTGAAGAAGGTCAGCCTGGAACTGGGCGGCAATGCCCCGTTCATCGTCTTCGACGACGCCGATCTGGATGCGGCGGTGGCCGGCGCCCTGGCGTCGAAATACCGCAATGCCGGCCAGACCTGCGTGTGCGCCAACCGCCTGCTGGTGCAGGACGGCGTCTATGATGCCTTCGTCGCCAAGCTGAGGGCGGCGGTCGAGGCGTTCAAGGTCGGCAACGGCCTGGAAGCCGGTGTGACCCAGGGCCCGCTGATCAACGCCGACGCCATCGCCAAGGTCGAGACCCTGGTGGGCGACGCGGTGGAGAAGGGCGCCAAGGTGGTGACCGGCGGCAAGCGCCACGCGTTGGGCGGCACCTTCTTCGAACCGACCATCCTGACGGACGTGACCCCCGCCATGGCGATGGCGAAGGAGGAGATCTTCGGCCCGGTGGCGCCGGTGTTCCGCTTCAAGACCGAGGCCGACGTCATTCACATGGCCAATGACACTGATTTCGGCCTTGCCGCCTATTTCTATGCGCGTGACGTCGCCCGCGTGTGGCGGGTGGCCGAGGCCTTGGAATACGGCATGGTCGGCATCAACGAAGGCCTGATCTCGACCGAAGTCGCCCCGTTCGGCGGCGTCAAGCAATCGGGCCTGGGCCGTGAGGGCAGCAAGTACGGCACCGAGGATTTCCTCGAGGTCAAGTACATGTGCTTCGGCGGCATCGCCTGAGCCTCGAGCGTGGGGGCACCCAAGCCCCCACGCTCACCCTGATGCGTGACGATCTCAGAACGGCGGGTGCGGCAGCCGGGACCTCTCGATGTTGATAGTACGATGTATCCTATCAATCGCATAAATGATGGTGTATTGATGGTCGCGCTGATGGCTTTTGCGGCTGGAGTGCGCCCGGATGGTCCGAGGATTCCTTGTTTTGGTGGCGTTCAACCTGCTCGGTGAAGTGCTGGTGTCGTTGACGCA
>JAEZFE010000158.1 GCA_023437865.1 Pseudomonadota bacterium
CAACCGCCACGACCGGCATCGGTCGAAGGCGCGGAGACGCAGAAATGGCAAGATCAGCGTGCTGATCTTGCCATTTTGCTTCTCAGCCCTCTGTGCCCATCCACGCCGGACCGGCAACCGCAATGCGGGAATAGGCCGGGCAGTCCTCGCGGTGGGCGCCGGGCAGAATGCCGATGCTCATCAGGAATTCGTTCACCACCTCGCCGCCCATGAAGACGAAAGTCTGCTTGAACAGTTTGACCCACTGGTCCAGCGGCTTCGGGTGATTGGCCGCGATCCACGCGGCGAAGGACCCGTGAGTGGCCCGCAGTGCCTGAAGGCGACGAGCGTTTTCAATGGTCGCCAAAATCTTGCGGCGGTTGCGGATGATGCGCGCGTCCGCCATCAACCGCGCTACGTCCTGATCGCCATAGGCGGCGATGCGGCCGACCTCGAAACTGTCGAAGGCCTCCACCAGCGCGTCGCGCTTCTTCAGAACTATCAGCCAGGACAACCCGGCCTGGAAGATCTCGAGCGTCAGCCGCTCGAACAGCGCCCGCTCATCATCAAGCGGAAAGCCATATTCGTGGTCATGATAGGGGCCATGAAAAGGATGGCCGGGGGCGACATCGCAATACCAACTCATGCCGCCCCCTCCTCTATTCAGGCCTGCTCGAGTTCAACCAGGGTGCCGACGAAATCCTTGGGGTGCAGGAACAGCACCGGCTTGTCGTGGGCGCCGATCTTCGGCTCACCATCGCCCAGCACGCGGGCCCCCTCGGCCTTCAGCTTGTCACGGGCAGCCAGGATATCCTCCACCTCGTAGCAGATGTGGTGGATGCCGCCCGAAGCGTTCTTTTCCAGAAAGGCGGCGATGGGCGACTTTTCGCCCAGCGGATGCAGCAGCTCGACCTTGGTGTTGGGGAGTTCGACGAAGACCACGGTGACGCCATGGGCGGGCTGGGGCACCGGGGTAGAGACCTTGGCACCCAAGGTGTCGCGGTACAGCTTGGTTGCCGCCTCCAGGTCGGGCACGGCAATGGCCACATGGTTCAACTTTCCGATCATCGGGTCCTCATCTTGGTTTGTGTTTCCTAAGCCCCTATAGCACAACCGGGTGCGCGGGAAAATGCGGGCGAAAGGCGCCAAGAGACTTGCGCCGCGCATACCTTAGGACTACCACTTTCCTTTGCGCCACCGCCCCATAGGCACTCGGAGAACGCCGTGCAGGATCCCATGCGCGAGGAAAAGGATCGCGGCCCCGCCGAGGAGACGTTGTTCTTTGGGACCGAGATGTCGCGCACCGCCAAGGTCGTCAACATCCTGATATTGGCCATCCTGGTCACGATTGCGGTGTGCTTCGTCTGGCTGATGAGCTCGCTTCCCCGCATCGAAGGCCGCATGCCCATTAAGGGACTGGAATTGCCGGCGCGGGTGGCGCGCGATCACGCCGGGGTACCACACATCTCGGCCCGCTCTGTGCGCGACGCCTATTTCGCCATCGGCTGGGTGCATGCCCAGGACCGTCTGTGGCAGATGGAGATGAACCGCCGCATCGGCGCTGGCCGCCTCGCCGAGGTCGTCGGCGACAAGGCGCTGCCAACCGACCGCTTCATGCGCACGCTGGGCCTCTACCGCCTAGCCGAAGCCAATGTCGAGAAGCTCGACAAGCCCACCCGCGACGCATTGCAGGCCTACGCCGACGGCGTCAATGCTTGGCTGCGCGATCACTGGCACCGCTTGCCTCCTGAGTTCCTTGTGCTCGGTTACCGGCCGGAGCCGTGGCGCCCCGCCGATTCGCTGGTATGGGGTCGACTGATGTCGCTGCAGCTGACCAACGATTGGCGCGACGAAGTGTTGAAAGGCAAGCTGGCCGGCCGACTGGACGCTCGCCAGTTGCGCGACCTATGGCCAGCCACGCCCGAGGACGCTCCGGTCACCCTAGCGACCAAACTTGCCGATCCCATCCTTACTTCCCTGCCCGAGGCCGCCACACCGCGCTTGGCCTCTAACGTGTGGGCCATCGCCGGCACCCGAACCGCCAGCGGCAAGCCGCTGCTCGCCAACGACCCTCATCTGGGGTTCCAGGCGCCAGTCCTATGGTACCTGCTGTCGGTCGAGGCGCCCGGCCTGTCGCTGGCCGGTGCCACCGTGCCCGGCGTGCCCTTCCACCTGGTCGGTCATAACGGCCGCATCGCCTGGGGCACCACCACCACTCATGCCGACACCATGGACCTGTTCGTGGAGAGGCTGGTGGGCGATGATTCCTACCAGACCACTCAGGGTCCTGAGCGCTTTGGCACGCGCGAGGAGATCATCAAGGTCAAGGGCGGCGGCGACGAAAAGCTGGTGGTACGCACCACGCGCCACGGTCCCGTGATCTCCGATCTGACCGCCAAGGGATTGACCAAGGGCGGCGAAGTGCTCGCCCTGCGCGCCACCGCGCTGGAGCCCGACGATGTCAGCGCGCAGGGCATCTACAAGATCAATCGGGCCATCGATTGGCGTAGCTTTTCCTTGGCACTCAAGGACTTCCAGAGCCCGGTGCAGAATTTTGCTTATGCCGACGTCTCCGGCACAATCGGCTTCGCCACCGCCGGACGGGTCCCCTTGCGCAAGGGCGGCACTGGCGGCATGCCAATCAAGGGGTGGACCGGAGAGGGCGAATGGACGGGGTGGATTCCCGCCGAGAAGATGCCGCAGCAGGTCAATCCGAAGTCGGGGAAACTCGTCAACGCCAACAACCGCGTGGTCAGCGACCGCTATCCCTATCCCATCGCCAGTGCCTGGCCCGATGCCTTCCGCGCCCAACGCATCGAGGATCTGCTGAAGGTCCGCAAGGACCTGACAGTAAACGACATGGCGGCCATGCAACTAGATACCCTGTCCTTGCCAGCCCTGGAGTTGAAGGAGCTGATGGAGGGGGCGGTGACGAGCGATGCACGCGCCCAGCAGGCCGCGAAGTTGATCTCGGCGTGGGATGGCCGAGCATCGCGAGACCGGGCCGAGGCGCTGATCTTCGCCACCTGGCTTGAGGAATTGTGGCGCGGGTTGTTTGCCGATGAACTGGGCGAGGATTTTCGCTCCTTCCTGTCGGTTCGCCCGGCGGTCCTCTCCAACGTGCTGGTGAGCGCGCGCCATTGGTGCGATGACGTCAACACGTTGGAAGCCGAATCGTGCGAACAGCAGATCGGCCGCGCGCTTGAGCGAGCCCTTCAGGAATTGACCGCCCGGCACGGCGCCGATATGGCAGCGTGGAAATGGGGCGATGATCATCAAGCCGCCTTCGACCACCCCCTGCTCGGCCATGTGCCGGTGCTCGCCCGCCTTGCCAATCTCACGACCGCCACCGACGGCGACGATTTCACCGTGAGCCGGGGCAGTTATCTCCCTAAGAGCTTCCGCCATACCCACGGTTCGGGCTTGCGCGTGGTCTACGATTTAGCCGATCTATCCAAAAGCCGCTTCATCATTGCCACCGGCCAATCGGGCAATCCGCTGTCGCGGCATTATGACGACCTCATGCAGCCCTGGCGCACCAACACCGGCTTGCTGATGGGGCGCCACGATGACGCGGAAGCGGTGCTGCGTTTGGAGCCTGGCTATTGAGTATTTCCCTGGCGGACATCCGGTGTGCAGCGACTTCCCTCGCGGGTGCAGTAGCGCGTACGCCTTCGGTCACCGCCCATGGTCTGGCCGGTGTGCTGTCGGCCCGGGAGGTGATCCTCAAGCTAGAGAACCTGCAACGCTCGGGCTCATTCAAGGCCCGCGGCGCTCTGGTCCGCCTGCTGGCGCTCAGTGAGGACGAAAGGCGGCGTGGTGTGGTCGCCATGTCTGCCGGCAACCATGCCCAAGGGGTCGGCCTGCACGCCCAACGCCTGGGCATTGCCGCGACCATTGTGATGCCCCGCCCGACCCCGTTCACCAAGGTGGAGCGCACCGAGGCGCTGGGGGCCAAGGTGGTGCTGGAGGGCGAAACCCTGTCCGAAGCCGAGGCCCATGCCCGGCATTTGGCTGAGGCCCATCGCCTCACTTTCGTCCACCCTTACGACGATCCTCACATCATTGCCGGCCAGGGCACCGTCGGCCTGGAAATGCTGGAAGACCACCCGGATCTCGATGTGCTGGTGGTGCCGGTGGGCGGCGGCGGACTGATCTCGGGCAGCGCCATCGCCGCCAAATCGCTGTCGCCGTCGATCCAGATCATCGGCGTACAAGCAATCGCCTATGCCACCATGGTGCGCAAGCCCGCCCTGCACGCCTTCCCGCCGGCTTCGTTGCAGACTTTGGCCGAGGGCATCGCGGTCAAGCGGCCCGGCGGCCTGACCAAGCCGTTGATCGAACAATGGGTTGATGACGTGGTGTCGGTCGACGAGGCCGGCATTGAACGGGCCATCGAGCTGATCGTCGAGCGCCAGAAACTGGTGGTGGAGGGAGCCGGCGCAGCCGGCCTGGCGGCCATGCTGGCCGACCCCGAGCGATTTCGCGACAAGAAGGTAGGCGTGGTGATCTCAGGCGGCAACATCGACAACCGATTGTTGGCCGGCATCCTAATGCGCGGCCTGGTCCGCGCGGGGCGCCTTGCCCGTGTGCGGATCGAGATTTCCGACGCGCCGGGCACATTAGCCAAGGTGTCGAGCCTGATAGGTGCCAATGGCGGTAACATTCTCGAGGTCTATCACCAGCGCCTGTTCCAGGACGTGCCGGTCAAGTATGCGGAGCTGGATGTGGTGGTGGAAGCGACCGATACCGCCCACTTGCGCGCCATGATCGATGCGCTCAACATGGCCGGCTACCCGACGCGTTTACTGGGGTCGACGGCCATGGGCGGAGAGTAAAATTCTAAAGGGCGCCCGCGGGCGCCCTTTTGCCATTAGGCACCAACCACCGGCGGCATATCCATATAGGCACCACGGAAATAGACGAGTGGTGCGCCACCTTCCTGATGGTTGAGGCGCCGAACCTCGCCAATAAAGATCAGGTGGTCGCCGCCCTCTACGGTATCGACAAGCTTGCATTCCAGGCTGGCAATGCAGCCCGGCAGCAACGGAACGCCTGTGGCACCCGGCTCCCAGTTCATCCCCTTCCACTTTTCCTCGGACCGGCTGGCAAACCGGATCGACAGGTCACGCTGATTTTCCGCCAGCACGTTGATACCGAAGTAACCAAACTGCTTGTAAGCTTCCATGCATGAGGTCTTGAGGCCGAGGCAGAACAACACCATTGGCGGTTCAAGCGAAAGCGATGAGAAGGCGCTCACGGTCACGCCGACGGGGGCCTTGGTGGCAGGTTCAAGGGTGGTCACCACAGTGACACCCGTGGCAAAGCAACCCAGAGCCTTGCGGAAAGAACGCTGGTCGAGGGACATTGGCACGCTCGGCTGAAAGCGGAAGGGGTGGAGCGAGAGATTAATAAGGAATTGGCGCCCAGGTCAAATGCCCCATCGGGAAAAGGTCTGTGCGCTGTTCAAATTTTTTCCGCTGATATGGCGATTGACGCGCGACAGCGGAAGGGAATTATAGCATGCTCCGGTCTGATGTGATGACGGATCTGGTCCTCGCGGGACCGCAATAGGGGAAGTGAATGTTCGCGATCATCGGCATCGTGGTGACCATTGTCTGCGTGATCGGCGGATACGCGGCGGGTGGCGGTCATCTCGGGGTGCTGTTTCAGCCCTTCGAATTCATCATCATCCTGGGCGCGGCCTTCGGTTCGCTGTTCCTTGGTAACCCCAAATCCACCATCTTGGGCATCGCCAAGAATTTTGCGGTGATCTTCAAGGGGCCACATCACAAGAAGGAGAGCTACGTCGAGCTGCTCTCCATGATGTACTCGGAATTCAAGCTGGCAAAGACCAAGGGCGATTTGGCCCTGGAAAGCCATGTGGAAAAGCCCGATGAAAGCCCGCTGTTCTGCAAATTTCCTGGGTTCAACTCGGATCACCACACGCGCACGTTCCTGTGCGACTACCTCCGTTTGCTGACCCTGGGTACATCGAATGCCCACGAACTAGAATCGATCATCGACGGCGAGCTGGAAGCGCACCATAAGCACTACCACGAGATCAGCCACGCGGTGAACCTCATGGCTGACGCCATGCCGGCGCTGGGCATCGTGGCCGCTGTGCTGGGCGTCATTCACACCATGGGATCGATCACCGAGCCACCCGAGGTGCTGCCATCTGATCGGCGC
>JAEZFE010000208.1 GCA_023437865.1 Pseudomonadota bacterium
CCACAGGGGCGGCCAATCAATCCCAACATGAAAACGGCGGCCCAAAGGCCGCCGAACTCATTACGACTTGATGCCGAAGCTGGCGAAGCGCTTGTTGAACTTCGCGATCTGACCGCCGGTATCCACCATACGGTGAACGCCGGTCCAGGCCGGATGGGACTTCGGGTCGATGTCCAGACGCAGCGTATCGCCGGGCTTGCCCCAGGTGGTACGGGTCTTGAACTCGGTGCCGTCCGTCATGACCACGTTGATCTCGTGGTAATCCGGGTGAATGTCGTTCTTCATGGCGTACTGCTCCGCAAATCGAAGGCGCCTCTATACAGAAAACAGAGATATTGCGCAAGCTTGGGTTTCAACAAAATGTGAAGGGGGCGCGAATGGCGCGCCCCCTTGGGTTTAAGCTTGGAATTTCCTGCATTAATTGGGATGGGCGTCGTGCTTCGGCGGGGTCATATCCAGCGTGAAGCGGACCGCGTCCAACAGGTCGTCGCGGCGAAACGGCTTGGGCAGGAAGTGGCTCATGCCCATGGCCTGCACCCGCTCGGCCACTTCGTGCTCGCGCCCGGCGCAACCGCCTGGTACCGCCAGCATGCGGGCGCCGGCGAAGCATAGGCGCGCCTGTGCGTCGATCGCGTCGGTAATGACCAGTTCGGCCGGATTGTCGGCAAACATGCGCCCGGCTTCCAGTGGGCCGGCGGCCACATCCACGTCATAGCCGGCACCTTCAAGGATCGAGCGCAGGGCGTGGCGCGCGCGGACCTCGGTTTCCACCACCAGAATACGGGTCATCCGTTTTCCTCCCTCCATGGGCGTGCCTTTTTCGCCGCGGCCGCCTTATGAAAACCAGTATCACCGGTTAAGTGGTGCGCTGACTAGTATACTTTCGTAGCCATATCCCTCCGGACAAGACCCGATCCTAAGGGGATAGTCGGCTTGGCGCATGGCAGGGGCTTGCGCTAGAATCGGCGCCCATCGAAACGGAGGCAAAACCTATGGATGAGAGCCGTTTTTCCACTCTTGCCGGCGACATGCTCGAACGCATCGGCGATGCCGTGGACGAGGCGCTGGGCGACGAAATCGACGTGGAGTTTCAGGGCGGCATCCTCACCCTGTCGCTTGAAGGCGGCGGCCAGTACGTCATTAATAAACATACCCCCAACCGCGAAGTATGGATGTCGTCACCGGTCAGTGGCGCCACTCACTTCGCCTATGCCGACGGCAGTTGGGTTTCGACCCGTGATCCCAGCGTCGTTCTGAATCAGGTGCTGGCGGCCGAATTGAAGTCCAAATTCGCGGTAAATCTGGACCTTTAGCTTTCCCCCGGCAAAGGAGGGGCCCGCCGGTCTGATGAATAGGCACGAGCGGCCCCATCCAGTGTGTTTGCGCCTGCAGCCTCAGCACGAAAATTATCGTCGATCTGCGTAAGCGCGGTGTTGCGTGATCGCTCGACCCATGTCAGCGTGTCGTTGTGTTATTTATGCACGCGTAACGAGGGGTGCAAGCCTCGGGGGGGAGCTCATGAACATCGCGGTCATCAACACCGGTGGGACTATCAGCTGTGTGGGGGCGCCGCTGTCGCCCATGTCGGCGCAGCAATTCGCCACGGCGTGCCAGACACTGATCAATCCGATTCTGTTGCAGAATTATCCGGGCCTAAGCGTCACTTACGTGACCGATCTGACCTTCCCCGAATCGTCCACCGGCACGCTGGACAGCACCAACTTGCAGCCCACTGATTGGTGCCTGCTGGCCCAGTATATCTTGACGAATTATGCGTCCTATGACGGGTTCGTGGTGCTTCATGGCACCGACAGCATGGACTTCACCGGCACCGCGCTGCCGTTCCTGCTGTCGGCCTTCGATGCCAACGGCGTGCAGGTGGCGGGGCTCAGCAAGCCGGTCGTCATCACCGGCTCGCAGATGCCGATGTTCTACGAGGCGCCGCATGCGACGGCACCGTCGAACCTAATCTATAATACGGACGCCTTTCAGAATTTTTGTGGCGCCATCGCGGCTGCCCAAAGCGGCGTTCCCGAAGTCTGCGTTTACTTCCACAACAACCTGTTCCGCGGCAACCGTGTGGTGAAGACCAACGCCAGCGAGTTTGATGCGTTCTCGTCGCCTAATTATCCGGCGCTGGGCGAGTACGGCATCAATTTCACCATCAGCTACGACAACGTGTTGCCCGGTCCGGTCAGCGAAAGCGTCAGCCTGGACAATGCCGCCGCGTTGAGCCTGGTGCAAAGCCAGCTGACCGCGATCACCTCGGTCATCAATGACTTCCCGGTGATGCAGTTCAACGCCTTCCCGGCGTGGTACAACACCACCACCAGCACCGCCATCATCGCCAATTTGATCACTGCCTGTGTGGGCCAGGGCATCAAGGGCTTGATCCTCGAATCCTACGGCGAGGGCAACTTTCCCTCGGGGAACCCCGACAATCCGGCGGATGGCGCCACCTATCAGGCGCTGTCCAAGGCCAATGCCAGCGGGGTGATCATCGTGGACTGCACCCAGGTGCTGGCCGGCGTGGTCAACGACAGCGCCTACGCGGCCGGCGCCTGGCTGCCGGCGGTCGGCGCGCTGTGTCCCGCCGACATGACGCCCATGGCGGCTTTTGCCAAGCTGATGATCCTGATGGCGGCGGCCCAGCACAACAACTGGCCGGCCGCCACCGTCAAGACGCTGTTCCAGACCAATTTGCTGGGCGAGATGATCAGCATCGACCGCCTCGACAGCCGCACCGATGCCGAGTTGCTGCCCAATCTGACGGTCACCGCGCTGGACGGGTCGGCGACCCTGACCAACGATCCGGTCAAGGGGCCGGTGCTGGCCGACAGCGACAAGAACGTGCTGTGGTCGGCGTTCTCGGTTGCACCGGCCATGGGGCTGATGCCGGGCCGCCTGATCATGCAGAACGACGGCAATCTGGTGTTCTACAGCCGCTACAACGCGCCCATGTGGGCCACCAATACCGGAAACAGCGACGGCGCCTCGTCGTTCCTCACGCTCGCGGGGTCCGTGTCGGACGGCTCGCTGACGCTTGGGGTCTACGACTATTCGCGCGGAACGGTTACCGCGACGCTCTATTCCAATCAGTAATTATCACCAAGGGGGGAAACCATGGTTCAAATTACCCGTAAGTATTCCGGTGTCGTCGCGCCCCAGAATGTGCTGCACCAGATCATCCGGCCCATGGCCAAGCTGGCCGGCGCTCCGGACGAGCATTACATTCCGGCGACCACGGTTACCGTGAACATCGTGTCGCCGACGAAGGAGACCATTCAGGTGCCGCAATACGCCAGCACCGTGGTCGGCGACTCGGCGGGAGCCTACGATCCGGCCGGCGATTGCAACGGCTACTTCATGTCCTACAAGTTCCAGCCCAACAACAATTGCTATGCCTATGGCTGCAACATCGCTCCCAACACCTTCCCGTAGCCCGGCCGGAACAGCGGCTATCTGCTGACCGCCGCCAACATGACCGGCACCGTGGAATCGGTGGGCGAGGTGGTCGCCGGCTACGCGGTCAAGGATGGGCTGATCATGGTCGGCAAGACCATGAACGACGTCCTGGCGTTCAAGAGTGCCCACCAGGGCACGACGCCGCCCCAGGGCGAACTGGCGGCCAAGGCTGGCTGTGGCGCGCTCAACGGCCATTTCGTCGCGCTGATGATTTCACCCGCCGGCACCGACGGGAATTGGGGTGGCGATTACCATTGGGCCCGCTGCGATAACTCGTCGGGCGCCTGTGATTCGTGGTCGCAGAAGGACGGCGGCGATCAGGTCACCAATTTCGACTTTGCCGGCAACCCGATCACCGACCCCTCCGTCGCCAACTGGACCGTCAATCAGGGGCCGGTCAGCACCGCCAACCCGGCCGAATTGGTGGTCAGCTACGCGTTCTATTGCTTCATGTTCGTGCCCGCCGGCGGCGTGGCCATCATCTGACGGCTTGCCGCCGGCCCGGGCGTCCGGGCCGGCGGCAATGCCCATTGAAGGACGGACCGGCGCGGAGATTGCCCTCGGGCGCCCGCCTGCGGTAGAAACCCGGACGCCATCTTTGGAGATGTTGATGCGCCCGGCTCCCGGCTGGCTCAAGCCCAGCGTCGATTACGGCCCTCTCGCCGTCTTTCTGCTCGCCTACGTGACCAAGGGCCTGTTGCCCGCCACTGCCGCGCTGATGGCGGCGACGGCGGTGGCTCTGGCGGTGTCGTATGCGTTCACCCGCAAGATGGCGTTGATGCCGCTGGTGACCGCCATCATCGTCGGCATTTTCGGCGGTCTGACGCTGTGGCTGAACGACGATACGTTCATCAAGATGAAGCCCACCATCATCTACGGCCTGTTCGCGGTGCTGATCGGCGGTGGTCTGGTACTGGGCAAGCCGGTGCTGAAGGCGGTACTGGGAGAGGCCTTCGCCTTGACCGACCGGGGCTGGCGCCTGCTGTCGGTGCGCTTCGTGCTGTTCTTCGTCGCCATGGCGCTGGCCAACGAGGTCATCCGCAGGGTTGCCTCGGTGGACGTGTGGGTGCTGTGGAAGGTGCCGGGCTCCATCGCCTGCACCTTCGTCTTCATGCTGATCCAGATGCCTCTGATCCAGCGCCATAAGGCACCGGACACCGATTAGACCACGGCATTCTCGCGCAGGTGCTCCAAGGCCTTCTTGCCAAAGC
>JAEZFE010000222.1 GCA_023437865.1 Pseudomonadota bacterium
GGCGTATTGCGCGGGATTGATGGTGATCGGCAGCTCCGACAATTGCAGGACCGGCTTGGCCGAGATGGCCGCCTGCAGAAGTTGCTCGCCCGTGGCTAGCGCGGCCGTCGGCGTCACCACGTCGCTCAGATCGACGCTGCGCGCCAGGGCATTGCTCAGGATGTCCAGCATGGTGAGGGCTCCAGAAAGGAAAAGCCGCCGGCTCCCCGTCGCATGGGTAAGCCGGCGGCTCGCACTTAACCCACGGTGGGCGGGCAGGCAGGGGTAATGGCGTTGACGTAGCCGATCACCTGCATGCCGGGCACGGTCAACGTGGTGCCGTCGAACGTGGCGTTGACCTTCTCCTGCGACGAGCTGTTCGAGTACGAACCGCCGATCTGGAACGGCCCCCAGCCCACACTGGCGCCGCCGTTGACCGCCGACTGGATGATGGACTTGTCCTTCTCCGAGAACGAGCCCGTCAGCTGGAAGTTGCGCGCGACGATCAGCGCGGTCGGCACCAGCGGCAGCACGCCGTTGCCCTTGCCATCCGAGATGCCGCCGGCCTGGAAGCCATTGACGAACCAATCCTGCATCTGGAACAGGGTCGGGTCGTACCAGGGGCGGTAAATCCTCACCACTTCGATGTTGGCGGTCATGGTGAAGTCGGTCGAGGTGGTCTGTTCGGTCTGGCTGCTGGAGCTGCCGCCCGCATTGGCGCCGATCGTCCACAGGCCCCAGCCCGCCGACAGGCCGCCGCCCCACTGGCTGAAGCTGGAACTGGCCGACTGCGACAGGTTGCTGGTGCTGATGCTCAGCTGGGTCATGTTCGCCAGCGCGGTGTCCTTATCCGCCCAGTTGGTCGGGGTGGCGTAGGCCAGGTACCACGAACCGGTGCCGGTCGAGGACACCAGCGCCGAGGTCTTCATGGTCTGCTGGGCCTGGGCGATGGCGTTGCTGATGGCGTTGTTGATGCTGCTGCTCAACGCGTTCAGCGCCTCCTCGACCATGGCGGCACCGCTTTGCTGCAGGTTGTTCCAGGCGGCGTTGATGGCGGCCTGCAGCACCGGCGCCTGGGCCTGCCACGCGCGCTGCGCCTTGGGGTCGGTCAGGTCGTAATTGTTGTAGGTCAGGCGGTAGGACGACAGCGCCGCCACATAGCTCTGCGTGTTGGTCTGGTAAATGCTGTAGATCGGGGTCGGACCCACCTGGGTCACCGTGGCGCCGGTGAAGCTCTGGATGCTGGTGGTCTGGTTCAGATAGTTGTACGCCTGGTTCCAGAGCTGGACCTGCTGGGGATTGGGCGTGGTGGTGGTGTTGGCGCCGTTGACGATGGTGTTGTAGACCTGCGAGACCCGCTTGCCGGAATCGGACCACAGCACCGACGAGGCCGGCACGACGTCAACCATGCGCGAGAACAATTCCGCCGTGCTCAGGCTGCCGCCCGGGTTGATGGGCGACTGCGCGCCGGCAAAATCCGCGTCGTTCAGAGCCTGCATTGAGGCAAACTGGATCATGGTCGAATTCTGATTGAACGGCGGCGGCTGGGTGGTGCTGGGCGCGTAGGTGATGGCGCCGTACAGATTGTCGTACAGGGTCTGCAGGACCTGAAGATCGGTGCTGGGCATGAGCTTACTCCCAAATGGACGCTTGTATGTCTGCGCGCTTACCGTGATTGCGATTGCGTCTGCCGCACGGTAAACGTGTTGGTGGGAGTGTTGCCAATTTTCGCGTGCGGCGCAAACCCTTTTAGATTGTGTACGTTGGATTTTTCTACGTTAAGTGGTTTTTTGGCATCTCTTGGCGCAGATGCCCTCTCAAAAAGCGCCTTATGGGCGCTCGCCCAACTTGGCCTTGGCGGCGTTCCACTCCCGCAGCATGACGTTGGCGCCGCGCTTATTGTTGTTGCGCAGGTGCTCGCGGTAGCGCCGGTCGTAATAGCCGTTGACCGCGACCTTCTGGGCGTCGCGGTCCCAGGCGATGCGCCGGCATTGCAGCTCCAGCCGGCAGGCGGTGCCGCAGGTCTCGCCGCCCGCCTCGCCGCTGATCTCGGCGCCACAAATTTTGCAGGTCACTGCGTGATTTCCCCCGCCAGGGTCACCTGGTTGCGTCCATTTTGCTTGGACGTGTACAGCGCCTTGTCCGCAAGTTGCAGCATCTCCGCCACGGTGCTGTATTGGGCCTGCAGGTGGTTAGCGGCGCCAATGGTGGCCGCACCGATGCTGACGGTGAAGCTCACCGTGTCCCCTCCGGCAAGCGGCAGCGAGATGCTCTCGACCTGGCGACGCAGGCGCTCAGCGATGACGGCGGCGCCGGCGGCCCCGGTATTGGGCAGCGCCACGGCGAATTCCTCGCCGCCGACGCGGCCCAGGATGTCGGGTTCGCGCAAGGCGACCCGGCAGGCTGCGACGAAGGCGCGCAGGGCATCGTCGCCGGTCGCATGGCCGTGGCTGTCGTTGATGCGCTTGAAATGGTCGATGTCGAGCGCCAGCACCGAGAAGGCGCGGCCCATGCGGCGGGCGTGCTCCATCTCCATGTCGGCCAGGCGGTTGAAATGCCGGAGGTTCGCCACCCCGGTCAGGGGGTCCATGGCCGCCAGGACTTCCAGTGCGGCGGCGTGCCGGCGGGTGTCGCTGAAATCGCGCAGCGTCAGCGCCAGATCGGCGACGCGGCCGTCTTCGTCCAGCACCGCCGGCACTCGCTCGATAAGCAGCCGCAGCAGTGCCGCGCCCTGGCCGTCGGCGGGTGTGCCCGTCACCGGATAGGCACCGACGATCAGCCGCTCGTTGCCGATGGGCAGAACCAGGCGCTGCCAGGTTTCGATCACACCCGGTTCAAACTCGGCGGTGTAGGACCGCCACAGGGGGCGCACGGTGCGGCGCACGAAACCGTACTCGAATTCCAGCATGCCGCGCCGGTCGGCCGGCAGTATCTCCGCCGGCAGCATTTCGATGACCTCGCCGGAAAGGTCCGTGCCGAAATGGCGGATGAAGGCGGCACCGTAATGGCCGTAGCGGGCGCGGGGGCCGTCGAAGCCGATCACCAGCAGATTGTCGGCATGGGCCGCCAATGCCTCTACCGGGCGCGCCAGTTCGCCGCCGCGCGCCATGGCCTGGCGCCAGCACGCCAGCAGGTCCTGCAGCCGGCAATCCATCACATCGGCAACGAATTGGTCCATGGCCCCTCGCGTCACGCCTTCCGCCCGCAGAGTTAGCACATTTCAGGTACGCTGCACACCACCTGGGTGGCTGGGAATGGTGTCGCTCCGATAGCGACATAAAGATATCTTTATATCATATTGCCATTCCCGCGGAGGGCTGGTACAAGCACCTTCAGCACAAAACCCCTGAAAGGGCGCGAACTCCCATGACCGATTACAAAGTTGCCGACATCTCCCTGGCCTCGTGGGGCCGCAAGGAACTCGACATCGCCGAGAGCGAGATGCCCGGCCTGATGGCCACCCGCGAGGAGTTCGGCCCCAAGCAGCCGCTGAAGGGCGCCCGTATCGCCGGCTCGCTGCACATGACCATCCAGACCGGCGTGCTGATCGAGACCCTGAAGGCTCTCGGCGCCGACATCCGCTGGGCGTCGTGCAACATCTTCTCGACCCAGGACCACGCCGCCGCCGCCATCGCCGAGGCCGGCATTCCGGTGTTCGCCGTCAAGGGCGAGACGCTGGAAGAGTATTGGGACTACACCCACCGCATCTTCGAGTGGGCCGATGGCGGCTGCCCGAACATGATCCTCGATGACGGCGGCGACGCCACGCTGTTCATCCATCTCGGTGTGCGCGCCGAG
>JAEZFE010000298.1 GCA_023437865.1 Pseudomonadota bacterium
GAAGGTGCCGATGTGGCCGGTGCACACCTGGCTCCCCGACGCCCACGTCGAGGCGCCGACCGCCGGTTCGGTGATCCTGGCCGGCGTGCTGCTGAAGATGGGTGCCTACGGCTTCATCCGCTTCTCCGTGCCCATGTTCCCGTACGCCACCGAGTTCTTCGCTCCCATGGTGTACACACTGTCCATCGTCGCGGTGATCTACACCTCGCTGGTGGCGCTGGTGCAGGAGGACATGAAGAAGCTGATCGCCTATTCGTCGGTCGCCCACATGGGTTACGTGACCATTGGTATCTTCTCCATGACCACGCAGGGCGTCGAAGGCGCCATCTACCAGATGCTGTCGCACGGCGTTGTCTCGGGCGCGCTGTTCCTCTGCGTCGGCGTCGTCTACGACCGCATGCACACCCGCGAGATCGCCCGTTACGGCGGCCTTGCCACCCGCATGCCCAAGTACGCCCTGGTGTTCATGTTCATGACCATGGCCTCGGTCGGCCTGCCGGGCACCGGCGGCTTCATCGGCGAGTTCCTGGTGCTGCTGGGTGTGTTCCAGGTCAATTCGTGGGTGGCGCTGTTCGCCGCCACCGGCCTGGTGCTGGGTGCTGCCTATGCGCTGTACCTGTACCGCCGCGTGGTGTTCGGCCGCCTGACCCGCGACGACCTCAAGGACATCCTGGACATGAGCCCGCGTGAGGTGGCGATGTTCGCGCCGCTGATTGTGATCGTGATCTGGATGGGTGTGTATCCCATCACCTTCCTTGAGCCCATGCACGCTTCGGTGGCCAAGCTGATCGACAATTACGAGCTGGCCAAGGCCGCCGCCAACGGCATCGCCGTTGCGGTTCGCTAAGGGGGACTGGATATGACCGAGACTTTGGACCTTTTCCCGGTCCTCCCGGAACTCTTCGTCGTCCTGGCGACGATCGGCCTGCTGATGCTGGGTGTCTTCCGCAAGGGAGACACCACCCGCAGCACTATGGGGCTTGCCATCGTCGTGCTGGGCGTGGCTGCGCTGCTGGTGATCGCCACCTCCGGCGAGCGTCACGTGACCTTTGGCGGCATGTTCGTCAATGACGGCTTTGCCGCCTTTTCCAAGGTGATGATCCTGGCGGCGTCGGCGCTGACCGCCGCCATGAGCCTGCAATACCTGGAGCGGGAGAAGCTGGGCCGCTTCGAGTACCCCGTCCTCATCCTGTTCGCTACCGTGGGCATGATGATGATGGTGTCGGCCAACGACTTCATCTCGCTGTATCTGGGCCTGGAGCTGCAGTCGCTGTCGCTCTATGTTCTGGCCGCCTATCACCGCGACTCGGTGCGCGCCACCGAAGCCGGCCTGAAGTACTTCGTGCTGGGCTCCATGGCCTCGGGCCTGCTGCTCTACGGCGCCTCCATGGTCTACGGCTTCTCGGGCACCACCTCGTTCGACGGCCTGATCAAGGTGTTCGGCGGCGAGCACGGCGTGCGTCCGCATCTGGGCTTCATCGCCGGTCTGGTCTTCATCATGGCCGGCCTGTGCTTCAAGATCTCGGCGGTGCCGTTCCACATGTGGACTCCCGACGTTTACGAAGGCGCGCCGACCCCGGTGACCTCGTTCTTCGCCGTGGCCCCCAAGATCGCCGCCCTGGTGCTGTTCACCCGCGTCATGATGGGCCCGTTCGCCGACCTGATTGAGCAGTGGCGCCAGGTGGTGACCTTCATCGCCATCCTGTCCATGTTCGTCGGCGCCTTCGCCGCCATCACCCAGACCAACATCAAGCGTCTGATGGCGTATTCGTCCATCGGCCACGTTGGCTTCGTCCTTGTCGGCCTGGCTGCCGGCACTGCCGACGGTGTGCAGGGCGTGCTGGTTTATCTGGCCATCTACCTGTTCATGAATGTCGGTACCTTCGCCGTCATCCTGTGCATGCGCCAGAAGGGCCGCCTGGTCGAGGGCATTGAGGATCTGGCCGGTCTGTCCAAGACCAGCCCGGCCATGGCCCTGGTGATGGCCGCCCTGATGTTCTCGATGGCGGGTATCCCGCCGCTGGCGGGCTTCTGGGGCAAGTTCTACGTGTTCAAAGCGGCCGTTGATGCCGGCTTGATTACTCTGGCCGTCATCGGCGTGCTGACCAGCGTGGTGAGCGCCTTCTACTACCTGCGCATCATCAAGGTCATGTACTTCGACGACGCCGCCGAGGCGTTCGACCGGGCCGGTTCCGGCGCCCTCAGCTTCGTCATGATGGCGTCGCTGGCCGTGGTGCTGGTACTCACCTTCGTGCCCGGACCGCTGCTGAACACCGCCCGGGCGGCCGCCCTGGTGCTGTTCCCGGCTGCGGCCGGTTGATGACCCTGACATCGGCTCTGCCGGCGCCGTTCAGCCTGACCCGGCTGGACAGCGTCGGCAGCACCAACGACGAAGCGCGGCGGCTGGCATCCTCGGATGCCGCCGCCGATCTTCTTGTGGTGTCCGCCCGCACGCAGAGCGCGGGACGGGGCCGCCGGGGCCGTACCTGGGTCAGCCCCTCCGGTAACCTCCACTGCTCGACCCTGATCGCCATCGACGGCAATCTCTCTACCGCAGCCCAACTGGGCTTCGCGGCGGCGGTAGCATTGGTGGATGCCTTCCGTGCGCTCGTCCCTGGCGTGCCGTTCACCTGCAAATGGCCCAATGATGTGCTGGCCGAGGGGCGCAAATGCGCCGGCATGCTGCTGGAGCCGGTGGGGGCTAACTGGCTGATCCTGGGCATCGGCGTTGACGTCGTGGCCGCGCCGCCGCCGGGCGAGCTGGTCTATCCGGCCTGCGCCCTGGCCGATCTGGGCTTCACCGGCACCGCCGAGGATGTGCTGGCGGCATTCTGTGGCGCGTTCGGCCCATTGGTCCATATATGGCGGAGCCAGGGTTTCGCCCCCATCCGCCAGGCCTGGCTGGAGCGGGCGAGGGGGGTAGGCGAGCCGGTGGTGGTCCGCCTGGAAGGTGAAACATTAACAGGCGTATTCGCCGGACTTGACGAGGAGGGCGGTCTGCTTTTGGATCACGCCTCCGAAGGCCGCCGGCGCATCCTGGCCGGCGACGTCTATTTTCCTTCCGCTTGAAGGGGCGCGTCATGCTTCTCGCCATTGATGCCGGTAACACCAACATCGTCTTTGCCGTGTTCGACGGCGAGCAGGTCCGGGGTGAGTGGCGCGCGTCCACCGACACCGACCGCACCGCCGACGAACTGGGCGTCTGGCTGATGCAGCTGTTGACAATAGAGGGCCTGAAGCGTGAGGACATTCACGCCGCCATCATCGCCTCGGTGGTGCCGGCCATGGTGTTTTCGCTCAAGACCCTGTGCCGCCGTTATTTCGGCTGCGATCCGCTGGTGGTCGGCGGCGAGGGGGTGAACCTGGGCATCAACATTCTGCTCGACCGCCCCGAGGAAGTGGGCGCCGACCGCTTGGTGAACGCGGTGGCCGCCCATAAATGTTATCCGGGGCCGATGATCGTCATCGATTTCGGCACTGCCACCACCTTCGATGTCATCGACGCCGAGGGTAATTATTGCGGCGGCGCCATCGCGCCCGGCATCAACTTGTCGCTGGAGGCCCTGCACATGGCCGCCGCCAAGCTGCCGCGCGTCGCCATTGGCCGGCCGCGGCAGGTCATCGGCAAGGCTACCGTGCCGGCCATGCAATCGGGTATCTTCTGGGGCTATGTCGGCCTGATCGAGGGATTGGTGAAGCGCATTCAAGAAGAATACGGCTCGGAGATGCTGGTGGTCGCCACCGGCGGCTTGGCGCCGCTGTTCGCCGAATCCACCCGGGTGATCCACAAGCTGGACCCCGATTTGACGCTCCGCGGCCTGCTGGAGATCCACCGCCGTAACGCCAAGGCCGCGTGATGGCCAGGAAGAAGGCGACGGGCGACGGCGAGCTGGTTTTCCTTCCCCTGGGCGGGGCGGGGGAGATCGGCATGAACATGAACCTCTACGGCTACGGCGGCAAGTGGCTGATGGTTGACCTTGGCGTCACCTTCGGCGACGATTCCATGCCGATGATCGACGTGGTGATGCCCGACCCCAGTTGGATCGAGGAGCGTGCCGAGGATCTGGTCGGCATCGTGCTGACGCACGCCCACGAAGACCATCTGGGCGCGGTGCATTATCTGTGGCCGCGCCTGCGCTGCCCGGTCTACGCCAGTCCGTTCGCCGCCGCTTTGCTGAAGGGCAAGCTGCACGAGGTGGGCTTGCAGAACACCGTCCCCGTGCATGTGGTCGAGCTGGGGTCGCGTTTCGATGTGGGGCCGTTCAACGTGGAGATGGTGTCGATGACCCACTCCATTCCCGAGCCCAACACCCTGGCGATCCGCACGCCCGCCGGCACCGTCGTGCATACCGGCGACTGGAAGCTGGATCCCGACCCGCTGATTTCCGGCCCCGCCGATACCGAGGCGCTGCGCCGCATCGGCAACGAGGGTGTGCTGGCGCTGATCGGCGATTCCACCAATGTGTTCTCCAAGGGCCATTCCGGTTCGGAGTCCGAGGTCCGCGCCAATCTGATCGAGCTGCTGGGCCGGTTCGGCGGCCGCATTGCGGTGGGCTGTTTCGCCACCAACGTGGCGCGCGTCGAGAGCATTGCGCTGGCCGCCGAGGCCAATGGCCGCTCGGTGGCGCTGGTGGGGCGCTCGCTGTGGCGCATCGAAAAGGCGGCGCGCGAGCTGGGGTACCTCAAGGACATCGCGCCGTTCCTGACCGACCACGACGCCGCCCACCTGCCCGCCGACAAGGTGGTCTATATCTGCACTGGCAGTCAGGGCGAGCCGCGTGCGGCCCTGGCCCGCATCGCCGCCAATGATCACCCGTATGTGAAGCTCTCCAAGGGCGACGCGGTGCGGTTC
>JAEZFE010000313.1 GCA_023437865.1 Pseudomonadota bacterium
AAGCCTTCGGCCTCGCACTGGGTGCACAGCATGCCGCCCGACTGGTACAGGCCCTCCAGCGCCGTGTTGTTGATGGCGTCGATCGTCACCTGGGTGGTCAGGGTGAAGGTCTCGGGCAGCCCCTCCAGGATCAGCCGCTCGCCCTCGATGCGATGGGGGAACGGCTTGCCGTCCACCTCGACCCGCTTGGTGTCGAGGTCCTGGCCGTCCAGCACCAGCGGCCCGCCGGTGTTGCGGCGGATGGTCAGGCTGGCAGTGACGTCGACCAGGGTCTCGCCGATGTCGAAGTCCAGCGCCACGTCCTCGACCAACCAAGCCGGCGGGGCGTAATCGCTGCGCAGGATGGCCTTGGGCGTGGCTTCGGTATCGGCGCGGTCGAGGGGCATGGAGATCGCCTTGGTTCGTTAATGGTTCAGCGAAGATAGGGAAAGAGGGGAGGCGGGGAAACCCCCACCCTAGCCCGTATTCCGCAACCCTTGGGCCAATGCGTTGATGCTGCGCAGCAGTGGCGCCCGCCAGCGGGCCCGGTCATCCTCGGGCAATTGGCGGAACCGCTTCAGTGCGGTGATCTGGATGTGGTTGAGCGGGTCGAGATAAGGGTTGCGCCGCGCCAGTGACAGGGCCAGGCGCGGATTGTCGGCCAGCAGGTCGGTGCTTTCGGTGATCTTCAGCAGCCAGTCCGTGGTCAGGCGGAATTCGGCGGCGATGCGGGCGAAGATGGTTTCGGCCTCCGCCTCGTTCTCGCACAGGCGGGAATATTCGTGGGCGATGGACAATTCGCATTTGGACAGCGACATGGCGATGTTGCCCAGCAGGCTCCGGAAGAACGCCCAGTCACGGTGCATGCGGCGAAGCGTGGAAAGCCGCGCCGGATCGTCGCCGGCCCACTGGGCCAGCGCGGTTCCCAGGCCATACCAGGCCGGAATGGTCTGGCGCGACTGGCCCCAACCGAACACCCATGGAATGGCGCGCACGGAATATTTGGAGCGGTCGCCCTTGGCCCGGTGCGACGGGCGCGAGCCGATGTTGAGCTGGCCGATCTCGGAAACCGGCGTGGCTTCGTAGAAATAGTCGATGAAGCTGGGGGTGTGGTCGGTCAGATCGCGGTAGGCCTTCTCGCCCAGCCGCGCCAATTCGTCCATGACCGAGGTGAAGGAATGGTCGTCGATGCGGCAGGCGAAGGCGATGCCGCACGATGCCTTCATCAGGCCGGTCAAGCCCATGGTCAGCTCGTACACCGCCGTTTCCGGGTTGGCGTATTTGGCCGACAGCACCTCGCCCTGCTCGGTGAACTTGATGTCGCCGGCCAGGGTGCCGGGCGGCTGCGACAGGATGGCGTCGTGGGTGGGGCCGCCGCCGCGGCCCACGGTGCCGCCCCGGCCATGGAAGACGCGCGACGCGATGCTGCGCTTGGCGGTGACCTCGGCGATCACCTTCTGCGCATTGTAGAGGCCCCAACTGGAGGCCAGGATGCCGCCGTCCTTGCACGAATCGGAATAGCCGAGCATGACCTCCTGCACATTGCCGGAGGCCGCCAGCAGCGCCTTGTAGGAGGGCAGGTCGAGCAAGGTCTCCAGCACCGGGCGGATGCGGGCGAGGTCGTCGATGGTCTCGAACAGCGGCGAAACGCGGATGCGGCAATGCCAGGTGCCGTCATGCCGGCGCCCCCTCAGGCCGGCGAACCCGGCCAGGAACAGCACCTCCAGCACGTGGCTGGCCTGATGGGTCATGGAGATGACATAGGCGCCCAGGGCATCCTCGCTGATCTCCTCCTTCAACTCGGCGACGGCCTTGAACACCAGCAGGGTCTCGCGGGTTTCGGGCGACAGATCGTCGGCAAACAGCAGCGGGGTGCCGCCATGGCTCAGCAGCTCGTCCAGCACCTTGACCCGGCCCGCCTCGTCCAACGCTGCATAATCGGGCAGGTTGGGGGCGCGGGCGAATAGCTCTGCCACGGCCTCGGTGTGGCGTCCCGATTCCTGGCGCACGTCCAGTTGCGCCAGATAGAAGCCAAAGGTCTCGGCCTGGGCGATCAGGTCCTTTAATCCGGCCTCGGCCAGATTGGCATCGCCGTGGCTGATCAGCGACCGGCCGATGATGCGCAAATCCTCGATGAACTCGGCCTCGGACGGATAGCAGCCGGCGGTGCCGGGATCGGGCTGCCCCTCCAGCAGCGCCTCCATCCGCGCGATATGGCGGCCCAGGCGGTAGTGGATCAGGTGCAGCTTGAGCCGGTAGGGCTCCTGGGCATAGCGGTTGGGATTGGTGACCAGCGCCTCGGGGCGGATGTCGCCATCGGCGCCCAGGCGGTCGCGGAATTCCTGCGACGGCGTGACCAGGGTCGAGGAATGGGTCAGTTCCAGCGCCAGGGCCTCGATGCGGCGGCGGTAGCGCTTGCACACCTCGCGCGATTGCAGGCGCAGCGCCAGGCGGGTGGCATCGGGGGTGACGAAGGGATTGCCGTCGCGATCGCCGCCGATCCACGATCCCAGGCGGATCAGCGGCGGCACGGTGATGCCCGGCTCCTCGCCATAGGCGTTGCGGACCGCGCGCTCCAGGTTGCGGTGGATGCGCGGCACGGCGTCGAACAGCGTTTCGCGGAAATAGAACAGGCCGTTCTTGATCTCATCCTCGACGCGGGGGCGGTTGACGCGCACCTCGTCGGTCTTCCATAGCACCTGGATCTGGTTGCGCAATTGCTGCTCGATCTCGGCACGTTCGACGCCGGGGGCGGCGGCCTCCATGCGCTTGGGCAGCACGTCGAGGCGGCGCTGGTTCTCCAGCACGGTGCGGCGTTTGGCCTCGGTGGGGTGGGCGGTGAAGACGGGCTGGAAGCGCAGGCTCGCCAGCAGCTCGGCCACCCGCTCGGGCGGCACGCCGTCCTCCCTCAGGCCGTGCAGCGTGTGGTCGAACGAGCCGTACCACAGCCGTTGTCCGCGCTGGACCTGGGCGCGGCGTTCGCGATGGGCCCAATCCTCCTCGGCGATGTTGGCGAGCAGGAAGTACATGGAAAACGCGCGCACCACATGAGCCAGCAGATCCGGGTCGCAGCCGTCGATCAGCTCCATCAGCTTGCGGCGCTTGTCGGCGTTCTCGCGCGTGCGCAGCTCGATGAAGCCCTTGCGGAGAACCTCCACCGTATCGAGCACGGCCGAATCCTCCTGGGCGCGCAGCACGTCGCCAAGCATGGCGCCCAGCAGCTTGCCCCGGGCACGCAGATCCTTGTCGTCGGTGGGCATGGGTGGGCTTCCTCGGTCGTGGCGGGTGGGTGTCTTCAATCTAGGGCCGTCCGGGCGGCTACACCACACGCGACGCTTAATGGTCATACCCCCGGCAGGGGGGCGCGTCCTTCCCCCGTTGGGGCCGTG
>JAEZFE010000335.1 GCA_023437865.1 Pseudomonadota bacterium
CCCACATCCTGGCCTTCGAGGGCGATTCGCAGGTCGTGTGGTTCGAAGGCAATTACCAGGACTACGAGGCCGACCCTAAGCGCCGCCTGGGCGCCGACGCCGACCAGCCGCACCGCATCAAGTACAAGCCGCTGGTGCGATAAAAGACAAAGGGCTCGCCACGGCGGGCCCTTTTTTCTTGCCCCCCAGACCTGCACTGCGCGCGCAGGCTCATGAGCCAAGTGCAAGGGCGCCCGCCTTGGAAGCGCCACAGTGATTTGCTAGCGTCCGCCCCCTCGATATTTGCGAGGGACGTGATGACCAAGTTTTCCAAGAGTGTTCTGCTCGCCGCGCTGACCGTAGCGGCCGGCACCAACGCTGCCTTCGCCAGCGACGCCTCCGACGTGGCACGCGAGATGAGGCTGCCGCTGGCGGTGGTCGAGGACGTGTTCGCCAACGTCGATACCTATGCGCGCTCGCCCGATGCCCCGGCCAACGGGCTGATGACCGGCACGCTTAAGGAAGTGGCGCTGAAGGCCGTCAAGAGCCGGCTGGGCAACCTGGACGACAGCGGCCCCGGCAAGGCTTCGGAAGCCAGCGCCGACGAGCGCCACAGCACCTATAAGGCGAGCGTGCGCACGACCCGCCGGGACGCCTCGGAAGCCAGCGAGTGCGTGGAGAACAAGGCGACGGTCAGCAGCGGGGAGGCCATTCCGGTGGTCAAGGACGGCGCGTTCACCTTCGATACCGCGCACCCCCGAATCACCAGCTATTCCTGGCCCCTCACCTTCTGCCGCACCCGCAGCGCAGGGGGCGATTTCTCTGAATGGAAGTTGGCGAAATAGACGAAAGGCCCGGAACGCTCCAGGCCTTTTGCGTCACACCGCCATGAGGCTGTCCGCCGCCGCGCGGGCCTGATCGGTGACAGTCTCGCCCGCCAGCATGCGGGCGATTTCTTCGCGCCGCGCCTCTTGCGGCAATTCCTCGACCGAGGTCACCACCTTGCCGGCGGAGACCTCGCGCTTGGCGACCTTGTAGTGGTTGCGGCCACGCGCCGCCACCTGGGGCGAGTGGGTGACGACCAGAACCTGGACGTCGGCGCCCAGCCGCGCCAGGCGGTCGCCAACGGCGGCGGCGACGGCGCCGCCGATGCCGGAATCCACTTCGTCGAACACCATGGTTGGGGTGGACGAGGTGCGGGCCAGCACCACCTTGAGCGCCAGCATGAAGCGCGACAGCTCGCCGCCCGAGGCGATCTTGCCCAGGCTCGCCGGCGGGGTGCCTGGGTTGGTGGAGACCAGGAATTCCACCGCGTCGAGGCCGTCGGGGCCCCAAGCATCCTCGTCCTGGGCTTCCACTTTGGTGGAGAAGCGGGCCTTGTCGAGCTTCAGGGGCGGCAATTCAACGGCCACGGCGGCGTCGAGGCGCTTGGCGGCCTCGGTGCGGATCTTCGACAGCGCGCGGGCGGCTTCGGCGTAAGCGGTGCGGGCGGCCTGCTCGGCGCGGGCCAGCTTGGCGAGGTCATCACCGCCGCCGTCCAGCGCCAGCAACTGGCGCTCCAGCTCGTCCTTCAGCCCGGCCAGGCCATCCACCTCCACGCCGTGCTTGCGGGCGGCGGCACGCAGGGCGAACAGGCGTTCCTCCACCTTTTCCAGGTGGCGCGGGTCCAGGTCGATATCGGCGGACACGCGCTCCAGCAGCCCGACCGCCTCGGCGGCCTCGACGGCGGCGCGGTCGAGGGCGGCGATGACCGGGTCGAGCCTGCCCTCGGCGCGGTCGGCCACGCGCTCCAGCGTGCGGTGGGCGGTGCGCAGGGCGGCTTCCACCTCGCCGCGCTGGCGCAAGCTGCCCAGGGCGGCATTCATGGCCTCGACCAATTTCTCGCCGTGTTGGAGCATGGCGCGGCTCTGCGCCAGTTCAGCTTCCTCGCCGGGCTTCGGCGCCAGGGCCTTCAGCTCTTCGAAGGCGTGGCGCAGAGCTTCTTCCTCGGCGCGCGCACGTTTCAGCGTCTCTTCCGCCTGGGTCCGTGCCTTGGCGGCTTGGCGCCAGCCGTCCCAAGCCCCCTTGACCTTGCCGCGCGCCTCGCCGGCACCGGCGAAGGCATCGAGCACGGCGATATGGGTGTCGGCATCCAGCAGGCCATGGCTGTCGAACTGGCCGTGGATTTCCACCAGTTCGTCGCCGACCTTGCGCAACAGGCCGACACTGACGGCCTGGTCGTTGACATAGGCGCGCGAGCGGCCATCGGCGGTGACCACACGCCGGATCACCAGCGGCGCATCGGCGCCATCCATGTCCTGGGCGGCCAGCAGCACGCGAGCCGGGTGGAAGGGCGGCGGGTCGAACTCGGCAATGACGGTCAGCTGCTGGGCGCCGTGGCGCACCAAACCGGAATCGGCGCGCGCCCCCAGGGCCAAGGACAGCGAATCAAGCAGGATGGACTTGCCGGCGCCGGTTTCGCCGGTAAAGGCGGACAGGCCGCCCTGGAACGACAGGTCGAGCTTTTCGATCAGGACGACGTCGCGGATCGACAGCGAGACCAGCATGGCCTTACCACAGCCCCAGCCAGCCGGACTTCTCGCCCTTGACCGGCTCGGTGGCGACCTTACCGGTCTTGACCAGCGAATAGGTGTCTTCGTACCAGTCGCTGCCCGGGAAGTTATGGCCCAGCACGGCGGCTGCCTTCTTGGCCTCGTCGTCGAGGCCGAGCGTCAGGTAAATCTCGACGCTCCGGTGCAGCGCTTCGGGCACATGCGTGGTGGTCTGGAAATTCTCGATCACCGCCTTGTAGCGGTTCAGGGCCGCCAGCCACTGGCCGCGCCTCTGATAATAGCGCCCGACATTCATCTCCTTGCCGGCCAGGTGGTCGCGGGCAAGATCGACCTTGAGCTTGGCATCCTTGGCATACGAGCTGGCGGGGAAGCGGTCGACCACCTCCTGCAGCGTCTTCATAGCCATCTCGGTCATCTTCTGATCGCGCGAGACGTCGGTGATCTGTTCGTAATAACACAGGCCCTTGAGGTAATAGGCGTATGCCGTGTCCTTGTTGCCGGGATGCAGCTGGATGAAGCGGTCAAGATGGATGATGGCGTCGTCGTACTTGTTGCGCTCGTACAGCGCATAGGCGGCCATCATCTGGGCCTTGGTCGCCCACACTGAATAGGGGTGCTGGCGCTCCACCTCTTCGAACGCCTTGGACGCCCTCAGGTATTCGTTCTTATCCATGAGGTCCATGGCTTCGTTGTAGAGCTCCTCCACCGGGCGCTCGACGTAATCGTCCTTCTTGTCCGAACAGGCGGAGAGGACGGCGAGCGCCAGCACGAGCGCGCCGAGGCGCGGCAGGCGGAGGGTGGAAGCGAAACCGGTCATGCAGATCCTTGGACGAACGCGGAACCTTTGGTGGCCGCGACTATACCACGTGCGAGGGGTAGGGGAAGAGGGCAAGGGACCGTATCCCCACCCGCGCGCCCCTGCCCTATCGAGGCAGGCCCGATAGGGAAAACTTACGGCCTCACGCAGCACACCGCCGTCAGGTCGTCACGC